>JAYVEJ010000001.1:0-2635 GCA_043748885.1 Luteolibacter sp.
GGCCGTTTGTTAGGCGGTGGGGTGTTTGAGAGCGTGGAGTAGAGAAAGACTCGGGGCGAGACGCCAAGTCCTGTCAGATTAAGAATTTCTAACCGCAGATGGACGCAGATGAAGAATACAGATGAAGCCGATGTTCCATCCTATTCATCCTATTCATCTGCGGTTGAATTCTCTTAATTGACTGCGCTACCCAATGGCGGCATTGGGCGAGACGCCTCAGCCACGCGGCCGTCAACCACCCGTGCGCGGGGGGCGCGGCTTTTTCTTCGCATCCGGTGTGACGTCGCGCATGGCGGCACCACCTTGGGATTTCGCTTTCTGCATCTCAGCTTGGCGTTCGGCCATGCGTTGGACGAAGCCTTTCTTCTCGCGGGTGGTGCGGGCTTTGAGTTCGGGTTCTGGCACTTTGCTCATGAGCCATGTCTGACCGATAGAGAAGATGTTTTGGGTGGTCCAGTAGAGGGCAAGCGCGGAGGCGAAGTTATAACAAAAGAAGAAGAACATGAAAGGCATGAACATGATGATCTTCTGTTGCATGGGGTCGCCGGTTTTGGGCGTCATGCGGATTTGCAGGAAGCTGGAAATTGCCATGACGATAGGCAGGATGTTCAACGGCAGGTTGTTGAGGAACGAAAGGTGCATCAGCGTGTCCGGCTGGGAAAGGTCGTGGACCCACAGGAAGCTGTGGCCGCGGAGTTCGACGGCATATTGAAGCATCCGATAGAATCCGAAGAAGATCGGGATCTGGATGAACATCGGCAGGCAGCCGCCGAGCGGGTTGATGCCGTATTTTTTGTAGAGACCCATGGTCTCGGTGTTGATTTTGTTAGGATCGTCGGCGTATTTCTCTTTGATCTTGGCCATCTCGGGCTGGAGCTTGGCCATCCGCTTCATGGTGTGAGTGGACTTGGCGTGGAGTGGCCAGATCACGACCCGGACGGTGACGGTTAGAAGGATGATAGCGAGACCCCACGACCAGTTCTTGGCGACGTGATCGAGGAGGGTGTGGTACTTGTTGAGAAGAAAATTCAGGGTGCGAGACACAATTCCGAACCAGCCGTATTGCATGACATCGCCCCAGCCGTCGCCCCAGTATTTATCCATTTGGCGGAGCAGGGGATTGTGCTTCGGGCCGACGAAGACAAGGTAGTTGATCGTTTTGAGTTCCTTGGGCGCGAGGGTGGCGGCTGGGAGTTGCAGCCCGGCGCGGACGGAGGTGATGGGCTTCGCTCCTTCGGTGAGGTTGACATCGGCTGTTTTCGCCCAGACTTCAGTAATCGCCGGTTCTTTGGGGCGGACGACGGTGGCGAAGAACTGATTAGTGACGCCCGCGAATTCTACGGTCTTGTCGCTCTCGCTTTTCTGGATCGACTTGGCTGCGTTGATCATGCCGCCCTTGAAGGACGAGCCGTCTTTGAAATTGATGCTGCCGTTCGCGCGCCAGAAGAAGCCGGTTTGCTGGCCGACCTCTGCCTGATAGAGCGGGGCCGATTCGCCGAGGAAGATGCTCCATTGGTTCAGGTTGATCGCGTTGGTGGCGGCGTTCTCCAGCTTCAGTTCGAAATCCAACAGATAGGGAGCGCCAGTTTTGTCGGAGTCCACCAGCGAGAAGGTTTTCTTGGCGATGAGTCCAGACGGGAGCTTGGCGATGAAGACGGCTTTCTTGCCAGCGACGGACTCGTCGGCCTTGTAGCTGTAGGCGATGTTTTCGAGAGTTTCGCCAGCTCCTGCTAGACCGCCGATGGGACCTGCACCGAAATGATTGACCTGGACCATGGCGTCCTTGCTGCCGACTTGGAACTGATGTTTGAACTCGGCGTATTTGATGCCGCCACCGATGTTGGTGAGGGTGAAGACGACTTCCTTGGTTTCGAGGACGACAGTTTCTTCCTCGGTCGGCGGTGGCGGCGGCTCGACGGTTAGATCCGCGGGGGTCGTAGTGACCGTTTCGAGATTGGGCGCGAGGGGCTTTTGGAGGGCTTCCTCGCGGGCGCGAATGGCGTCCTGCGCGGCCTTAGTTTTGGTGGAATAGTAGAGATTGGCTGCAAGCAGGCTGCCGCAGAGGGCGAGAATCACCCAGGTTTTACGATCGTACATGGAGGCGTGTTGGAAAGATTAAGAGTGGGGTGTTTCGCGGTGACAGGCACAGGAATTCTTGGCGGATTCTGGAGTGCCGGGCGACGGGACGGGGTCATAACCGCAGCCACCCCACGGATGACAGCGGAAAATCCGACAAATTCCATACCACGAGCCGAGGAACGGGCCATGGAGTGCGACGGCTTGCAGGAAATAGTTAGAACAACTCGGCGTGTAGCGGCAACCGGCGGCGGGACCGGCGGTGATTTTCATCATCGGTCCGAGGATCCGCTGATAGAAACGGATCAGGACGCGAATCACAGCGCTGAGGAATCGCGAGATCACGATTTTTCCGCAGGTCGGGGAAACAGACTGAGCCGGCGGGCTTGACGCAGCCAGTCTGCTTCGAGTTCGGCGAAGGTGGCCTCGGCACAACCGGGACGGGCGATGGTGACGAGGTAGCGCCGGATTTCCACAAATGCAGGGGCGTGGGCTTGGACCAGCGAGCGGAATCTCCGCCGCAGCAGGCTGCGGTCATGCGCCTTGCCGCTGCGCTTGG
>JAYVEJ010000002.1:0-2630 GCA_043748885.1 Luteolibacter sp.
CACGAGGCGTTCGCCGCCGCCGACCATATGATTTGCGAGTCGATCAAGGCGGTCATTCGCTTGGTGATCCGGCCCGGCTTGATCAACGTCGGCCTCGACGAATTGATGAGTGCGCTGCGGACTAACCGCTCGCGTTGCCTCTTCGGTTCCGGCATCGCGGAGGGCAAGGACCGTGCGTCCAAGGCATTGAAAAATGCGCTCAACAGCCCACTGCTGGATCAAGGTTCGCTGCTCAAAGATGCGCAGACTGTGCTCGTCCACCTTTCCGGCGGCGAGGATCTAACGTTGTTCGAGATCGAGCTGCTGATGCAGCGCTTGCAAAAATTTGTCCCGGAAAAAGCCCATATCTTATTTGGCGCAGCCATCGATCCGGCGATGGGCGAGTCGCTTTCTATCACCTTGATCAGTGCGCTCCCGGAGGATCACCTCGCCACCGCCCTGCGGGATTCCCTCAGTGACCGCACTCAAGAAAATCCCCTGCTAGATCCTAGCCAAGGATTCACTCCGCCGCCGGTCGAAGTGGTGGTGCCCGTCGTCGAAGAGATCGTCGAACGAGTGGAAGAACCCACGCCGGAGCCGGTGCGGGCCGTGGAATTACCGCCGCCATCGCCGCCCGAGTCCTCGCCGTTGTCGAAATTCCGCAAGGAGACCGCCGCGGCCATTCCCTCGTTGTTTGAAAATGAGCGCCCGTTCGCCGAACCCGATGAACCGGCCCCGGAACCCGCCACCCCCACGCCGGCCCTCGATGCTTTCACTTTTATAACCGAAGTCGCGGCTGAACCTGAAACCCCTGCATCCTACGCAGAAGCGGAAGAGTCCGACCCCGAGCCAATCGAAGCGGATGAGGCGTGGAAAACCGCGACCGCGGTCCATAATTTCACCCCGGTGCCCAAGCGGCGGCCATCTCTAACGGCTCCGTGGGGCAAGCCCAAAGCCGCCGAATTTCCCGAGGATATCTCAGAAGATCTCACCGAAGATGGCCCCGACCAAGACCTCAGTGTGGAGCCTGAACCCGCTTCACCGCCAGCCGAACCCGAGGCTCCCAAGCTCAAGCTCGGCATCAAGCCGTCCGGCTCGCAAAGCGAACTCTCGCTCGACTCCGCCCCGCGCGGTCGCTTCGAGGGGGAATCTCCTAACGTCTTCGATGGCGAGGATCTCGATCTGCCGCCATTCCTGAGGAAGAAGAAATAACAACCGACATGGAAATCGTTACCTTTGCCGAAGGCCACGGTGGCCTGCCGAAAGTCTTGGTAGAAACCCCGTGGAGTTCTGCGGAAATCTATCTGCACGGTGCCCACGTCACTCATTTCCAGAAAAACGGCGAAGCCCCGCTGTTGTTCCTGAGCCAAGCCAGCGAGTTTCTAGCCGACAAACCGATCCGCGGTGGAGTGCCGATCATTTTCCCATGGTTCGGCCCGCGCGAGGGTTTACCAGGTCATGGCTTCGCCCGCACGGCGGAGTGGGAACTCACCGCTAGATCCGTGCAGCCGGACGGCTCTGTGAAGTTATACTTTCGCCTGCCCGCCATCATCGACGTTGAATATAGAGTCACGGTAGGAGAAACACTCGCGATGGAATTGCTAGTCCGCAATACCGGCGAGACGGACTATACATTTGAATGCTGCCTTCATCCCTATTTCCAGATCAGCGCCATTGCTACCATTGCGATCACCGGCCTAGCAGGAGTTACTTATTTAGACAAAGTCACCAGCGCCACCACCGTTGAGTCCTCTGCGCCGCTCCACATCGCCAGCGAGGTGGACCGCGTCTATCAGGACACCACCACCGCAGTCGAGATTCGCGATCCCGGCCTCCAGCGCCGCACCCGCGTGGAGAAATCCGGCTCTAACTCCACCGTTGTCTGGAATCCATGGATCGAAAAATCCCAGCGCATGGCCGACTTCGGGGATGATGAGTATTTACAAATGGTCTGCGTGGAATCCGGCAACATCGCAGCTAACAAAATCACCCTCGCGCCCGGAGAACTCGCAGTGATGAAGGTGGTGTTGAGTAGTGAAGAGTTAAGGTAAATCGCGAAGGCGCGCCTCCGAGAAACATTAACTACAATCCCTCTCATGCCGCTCTACGATATCCAAAGCATGAAGACTCGGGACCAACTACTTGAGATCCTCACCTCGCTGATCAGCGGCTGGGAAGGCGAGTGTGTGGAGTTCAAAGAAGCTGGAGATGGCTTCTCCACACACTCGCCTTCCCAGCCGGAGCGGATCCTCGTTATTGAGAGGCAGAGTGAACTCGTTTTTCAAAATGCTGGTAACTTTTTCGACGGCGCGCCCCGCGAATATGTCCTCCACAACCGCACGCCTACTCGCTATCGGAATCGCTTCCTTGCTGAGGCGATGCTTCAACTTCGCATGATTGATACTATGGGTTTTGGCATTCGGGAGATTGATGAGGAAATGGTTACTTCTCTCCGGAATCAGAAACTGGTTGAAGGACGTCGCCCTCATCTCCGCGTTGCTTGGCACATCGCCGCAAGCACTGACGATCAGGTAGATTACATTCACCGGAAAGCCTTCGACGATGAGTACTACCGTGATATCATCTTGGAATACAGCAAAGTGTTTGGTAGCGCACCACGGGCTAAACTCCAGCAGCTCGTCGAGGAGAAG
>JAYVEJ010000003.1:0-2628 GCA_043748885.1 Luteolibacter sp.
CTCGGATTTCGCCACCTCGCTCAACGACACATCCGTCCGCCGGTCGCCGGTCGTTTTGATCACCTTGCGGACGATCTCCCGGTTAGGGAATGCCGCAGCCAGTGCCGCCTCGGTGGCAGTCGCTTGCACGAGTGCCAACTCGCTGCCACGCGTGCCGACGATGATGGGAGTGAGGGATTCGGCAGTCATTTCAAGTTCGTGGGATGCAGTCCGCTGTCCATGGCCACGGATGCCCCAGCGTGCAAGCCCAAGCTTGCGAATCGGTGCCTCGCTCATAAACTCCGCCTATGACGTGGGTGCTTTTTTTCGATGGCGACTGCGCGTTTTGCTCAAAATCCGTCTGCCAAGTCGTGCGATTCGACAAGCACGCCCGAGTTTCCTTTGCCCCCTTGCAGGGAAAACTCGCTGCCGAAATGGGCTTCGCCCGCCACGCCGCCGCCGATGACGGCACCATGGTCCTGCTTCGCGAAACCGACGGCCAAGTCTTCACCCGCAGCGCTGCCCTGATCGAACTCGCCCGCGCCCTTGGCGGCGGCTGGCGGATTTTCACGCTCGCCCGTTTCATCCCGAAACCCCTGCGCGACCGGGTCTATCGCTGGATCGCCGACCACCGCTACCTCTTCATGGGCAAGTCCGACGCCTGCCCACTGCCCGATCCCGAGCTGCTGAAACGGCTGCGCCAATGAGAGTGGCTGGCGCGTCTCGCGCCAGGCCGTTGCGGTGGCGTCCCGTCGCCCCCTTGTAGCGGCGGGTCTGCGACCACCGCCCTTTGCCCCAAGAGGGCGCAAGACTACCGCCAAATAACCCTCCGCATCTCAGGTTTTCAGAGTTTCAGCTTTTATCTCGAAATCCCTGTCCTTCGTTTCTGGGAACGCTTGCGGAGCTTGGCCATCGCCGTCGTCACCGCTGCTCCACGCTCGCTTTTGGCGTAACTTTCCAGCGCCTCGCGAAGCCTCAGGTCCATCCGATATTCCTCCGCGTCTTGCGCCATTTTTTCAAAAGCATCCAAGGACACCACCACCACCGATGCCTTGCCGTTCTGAGTCAGGATTCTCGCCCGTCCGCCCCTAGGCATCCGTTAGCGTGCCTTCGTCGAAGATCTGGAGAAACAAATCCTGCACCCGCAGATGAGCTTTTTCGATTTCGTCGAACAACCGGAGACGAGGAATTGAACCGCAGATGAACGCAGATAGACCCAGATGGAAAAAGGGATGACGAAGAAAGGGATTCATTCCCATGCTCTCAACCTCTTGTCTTATCTGTGTTCATCTGCATCCATCTGCGGTTTCTAAATCTTCGTCTTCTTCGCCACGCTGCGCTCTTCCATGAACTCGGAGATGTCGAAGCGGATCAAGCGCCGCTCGTCGTGAAACAAATTCTCCGCCAGCACCTTCGCCAGTTCCGTCTTGCCAGTGCCACTTGGGCCGACGAATAAAAACACGCCCACTGGTCGCCCGGGTTTCTTCAATCCGGCCCGCGCCAACCTCACCGCCTCCGCCACGGCGGAAATCGCTTCCGGCTGGCCTTTCACCCGCCGTCCAAGATCCCCTTCCAACGCCATCAACCGCGCCCCCTCATCCGCCGTCAGCGTCCCCACCGGAACCCCACAACGTGGCTGCCGCGTCTCGCGGCAGGCTGTGCTAGCGGCGTCTCGCCGCTAGGAATCTCATCCACCTCCGGCATCAAAGCCCGAAACCTAACAGCAGCTCCAGCGCGCCGTCCTTCTCGATGGTCTGGCGGGATTCGCGGATCATCGTCGCGCCGATCACCCGAATCGCGCCACGGGCCGTCAAGGAACGTGGGCATCTCGCCCACGAGCCAATGAAAAGAGATAGTCCAGTGGCTCAAGCCGCTCCCCACTTTCTTCACGCACTGGCATGGCGGACAAGAGTGTCCACCCTCCTCACCGCCGACAGACCCAAGGCATCCGGCAATTTCCCCTCCACCTCTTCCTTTCAGCTTCTCAGAATCTCAGCGTTTCAGCTTTTACTCCATCGGTCTTCCCCACTCCCGGCTCGCCCACCAGAATCAGATTGTTCTTCCGCCTTTGCAGTAGGATTTGGGTGATTTTCAGCATCTCCTCACGGCGACCGATCAAAGGCGGCAAAGCCCCCACCACAGCCAATGCGATGAAATCGTGACAGAAGCACTCCAGCGCGGATTTCTTCCCCGGCCTTTCATCCTCCTCCGCCGCCCCGGACCGGGCGTCCATCTTGCTCTTCCCTTGATCCTTGTGTCTTGAAATCTTCTGTCTCATTCCGTCTTCCAATTCCCTCAGCACATTACTCCTGAACGCGGGGTGTTGAGCTCATATTCATGCACCTTTACAACTACCCAAGAAATCCACAGCTTTGGGGATCGGGTTATCACGTTCCTCCAGAGCTGCCCAACCTTCCAAAAGCATCCGAGAATTGTCTCTGAGTCCCCGGAGCAATATATCCGAAGGATTGCGGTAGGAACCGCCGTTACCGGCGGCCCCCCGCGCAGATCCGTAGGTGAAGAATACCTCATACGGCTCTTGCCTTGAGTTGATCGCGAAAGCGTTGCTCTGGATAGGGATGGATAATACGAGCTTTCGGCAGGTGACGCCGAACTAACATATGCATACGCGCCCAAGTCCAGCGGCTC
>JAYVEJ010000004.1:0-2626 GCA_043748885.1 Luteolibacter sp.
TGGGTGGCCGACCACCATGGTGTTTCCGAACCTGAGGTCAAAAAAGACCCAAAACTCCCATTCCTCGATGCCATCAAAACCACCGTCATCCGCGACAGCCGCTGGCGCTGCGATCACGGCTGGGATATCGATCTAGACGATGGCTCCTCCAACTACGAAATCTATAACAACCTGATGCTCGCCGGTGGTTTGAAATTTCGCGAAGGCTATAGCCGCAAAGCCTACAACAACATCTTGGTGAACTGTGGTTTCCATCCCCACGTCTGGTTCGACGATTGCAGCAGCGCATTCTCCCAAAACATCGTCATGCGCCCTCACGCGCCCATCGGCCAACCCGACGGCTGGGGTCAACTGGTTGCCCGCAACCTCTTCATCACCGAAGAGGATCGGGCGAAAAACCTAGGCTCCGGTGGCGATGTTAATTCCCTCGCGGGCGATCCGAAATTCCTCGATCCCGCCTCTGGAGATTTCCGCGTCGCCCAGGATTCTCCGGCGCTTAAGCTCGGTTTCAAAAACTTCCCAATGGACCAGTTTGGAGTGAAGAAAGCATCGCTTAAAGCCATCGCCAAAACTCCGGTGATTCCGCCTGTTCCCATGCCCGGCGGCGATTCTCAGGTAAAACCCGAGCTGAGGTTGTTCTGGCTGGGTGCGCCGCTGCATAGCATCGACGGCGAAGAATTTTCCGCCTTCGGAGTCCGCAAGGACGATGGCGGCGTGCAACTGGTCAAGAGTCCAGCGAACTCCGCTGCCGCCAAAGCTGGCTTGTTGGAAAATGACCTACTGCTTGCCGTCAATGGCCACCCGGTCTCGAATACCGACCAACTCTTTGCAGTGCTCAACGCCGTCGGCAATGCGCCGCTCAAGCTCCGCGTGATTCGCAACCAAAAGCCTGCGGAGCTGACTCTGCCAGCCACTCCCTTCATCGCCACTGAGACCGTCAACGACGCGCGAGATTTCGCCAAACTCGTTCCGTCGCCCTCGAAAGAAGTCACCGTCACCACCAGCCAGAAGGTCGCTAATGATCCGCTCGCTATCCTAACAGACGGAGTTCTCGCCCAAGGCTACGGTCCGGTCTTCGGCAACAGCATCTACCTCGGGATTTACAAACTTGATCTGGGCGCTGTGAAACCCGTCTCTGCGATCAGTTCGTGGTCGTTCAACCTTGAGAACATTCGCGGTCGCCAGCTCGCCACCGTCTATGGGAGTAACTCCGCCACCGATCCCGGCTGGAACGTCAAGGATCCGGAGAAATTCACCCCGCTCGGCAGCATCGACACCGCGTCATTGCCTCCAGCCCGATACACATCCACCTCGCTGTGCGCTCCGGATGGCCAATCCCTCGGCAGCTTCCGCTGGATCGCGTGGGAAACCTTTCCCATAGAAACCACCCACCGGGCCAACACCGCCTGGCAGGAGTTTCATGTAGATATCGGCCGCTAAGCGTCTGTTTTAATTCATCGAGCGATACTGCGAGATGGAAGCGGAGTCCACACTCTGACCAAAAAGCGCGAGATGCCGCGCCGGATCGGTCAAAAAATCGAGGCTCTGCGGGTCGCCGCTTCCGGCATGATGGGAAACTAAAACCCGCAATCCACCAGCCATCGATGCGCGCCCCTCGCCGTTCACTTTCCTGGGATAATCCGCCGGGTCACAAGAACCACTCGGTGGTTCTTAAACGCCGTCTTGCTGGATGTGCGAAAGAAACGTCCGAGCAATGGCAGATCGCCTAACACAGGAACCTTGTCTTCGATGCGCTGTTCACCGTCGGGACCAGCTACGCTTAGGATTACAGTCTGGCCAGTTTGCAGCGCGACTTTCGTTTGCACCTGATGATCAAAGAAAATCGGTTGCAGCCGCCCGTGCCCGAAGTCCTTGTCACCCTCGTGTTCCATAAACTGCGGCGCCACCCAAAGGCTGACATTTCCGCTGTCCAATACCGTGGGCTCGACGGCGATGGTCAAACCGACGGACTTCGTTGCGTGAGAAACTGGCGTCCAAGGGTCTTCCTCCTTGGCACCCGGCTTCCAGGCCGTAGCATACTTGAATTCTCGAATTACTTCGGTGGTGGCGCGCTGCTTCGTCTTCCTGATCACCTTCGGTAGGGTGAGTATATCGACGCCTTTCGTTTGATTGATTGCTTGCAAAACCATCGGCGGGAATGTGGCGTGCTTGCCGGGAATTTCATTCCCAAATCACGCACGGACTAACGCTTCCTGCTCCTTACGATCCGGGCTTACCACGAGCCGTTTCCAAGTCGGCTGGCCGGGTATGGCCTTCCATATTCCAGCGCCAGCCAGCTGGTTCCAAATGGATTCGGGCATGTCAATGAACGTGGTTTCAATCTCGATCTGCGGCACGACAACTTCGGCCGCGTGGGTGACTTCGACCACAGTCAGCAGCATTGTCCCCACCGCCGCCGCAATGCCACCAGCGAACGACAAGCGCCTGATCCGGGGAATGGCTCGAGGCAGATTGAGGTGCGCTAGATTCCTGGACCGGAAAGCACCAGAATCCGCTCATGAATCCCTGCAAACCACGAAAACAATACACACCCGAGTTCAAGGCCCAAGCCATTGAGTTGCTCGCCATCGGCAGGCCAGTCGCGGAACTCGCCGAAGAACTCTGC
>JAYVEJ010000005.1:0-6934 GCA_043748885.1 Luteolibacter sp.
CTTTTTTCGCGCGAGCCGGACGTTTCACAGCACCCCGATGAGGCGATCGCTCTGGGTGCGACGATCCAGAGCGGAGTCCTGTGTGGCGCACTGAGGCAAATGATCCTGCTAGACGTGACGCCGCTGAGCTTGGGGATCGAGACCTTCGGCGGACTGATGAATGTGCTGATCCCGCGCAACACGACGATCCCGTGCAAGGCCGGGGAAATGTTTACTAACGCTGCGGACGGCCAAGCGGCGATGCGGGTACGGGTGCTCCAAGGCGAGCGCGAGATGGCGAAGGATAACTGGGAGCTGGGTGGATTCGACGTGGTATTTTCCCCGTCACCAAAGGGCCAAGCGCGAGTGGGGGTGCAATTTAAGATCGACGAAAACGGCATTTTGGAAGCTCTCGCCCGCGATGTGGTGAGCGGGATCGACACGGTGATCCGGATCGAGAGTGCGGCGGTGAATGTGGCTGACGCGGCGGTCGAGGCGATGGTGAGCGAGTCCGTGGAGCACGCGTTCAGCGACATGGCGGAGCGGGTTTTCACCGAGGCGAGGATGAAAGCGGAAGAGCTGCTGCCAGCGGTGGAAGCGGTTTTGAGCCAAGGCCTCGCGCTGGATGAGGAACGCGGCGAAATCGAATCTGCTGCTGCGGTCGTGCGGGCGGCGCTAGCAGGAGGAGCCGCGAATCCGCTTAAATCGGCGGTCCAACGGCTAGATGCCGCCACGGAAGCACTCGCCGCTCGACTCGTCGATCAAGCGATGGACGCGGCGCTGGATCGCCAGCTCGCCGGAGAATGAAGCAGGCCATCTCCATTTGGATTCTTTCAACCACAGATGGACAGGATGCACGCAGATAAGAGGGATGAAGAGGATGACATCGAGGTTGATGCTGGGAAGATCCCGTAAATCCCCCTCTTATCCTTTCTTCCATCTGCATCCATCCTGTTCATCTGTGGTTGAAATTTGAAATGGAGAAGCGCGCACCAAGGAGCTGCGGACTCCGATCCGCAGAGCCAATGGAGAGTCGATGTTGCAGAGCGAGAGCGCTTCTCCGTCGGCGACTCATTGGCCTGGGCGATTCGGAGATCGCCCCTCCTTGTGACTGCCTACCCCATTCAGTTACACCCCCAAACCGCTTGCATCGCGCGGCATTGGCTCCCAAGGTGTGATCACCATTCCGCCTGATGAATTCCGCCCTGCTAGATCCTAACAACCATGTTCCAGAGGTTTCCCCGGACGACGGCTGGGGCGATGCGGAGGGCGTCATCCCCGAAGCCACTGCGAGAGCGGCCCACGTCTTGCCGCCGCGGCGGAGCGTGGCGGATCGGTCCCCCACCGCTGCCGCGACTGCGGTGGAAAATGGCTTAACCGGCCTGCGGATCGCCTCCAATCTAACGCGCGACCCGTTCACCGATTCCCCCCAGCGGCTTGAGGTTCAGGAACTCAGCGGCAAGGTCGTGCGGCTGGATCCGCTGGCCACAGCACCGCCGAAAGTCCCCCGGCAAGTCACTTTCCACGAACGCCCCGCCAGCGCACCGGGCGGCAAGAAACCGGCTGACGAGAGCCTGCAATGGGGCCTAGCCCGCCGCCGCCCGACTCACTGGATCCTGGGTGCGGGAGTGGCGGTGGCCATCATCGTCGTCTTGGGAATGATGGTTCTGCCCGCCATCAATGCGCCGAACGCCCCGCGCGCGGTGCCGGACGCGAAGCGATTCGTAAAGGAGAAAATCGAAGGCGTGGAGGCGATGAATCTGCTGTTCGCAAAGCAGCCCGAGGCCCAGCGGATTTTCCGCGCGTATGCCACGGCCAGCGGGGTCGATGACATCGTTCCGTTAGTGCGGGATGGCAATTCCTTGAAG
This sequence comes from Luteolibacter sp., assembly GCA_043748885.1. Lineage (GTDB taxonomy): Bacteria > Verrucomicrobiota > Verrucomicrobiia > Verrucomicrobiales > Akkermansiaceae > Luteolibacter. Next base: position 1,848 of record JAYVEJ010000005.1, read on the forward strand.
GCACTGCTTCGGGTCAACTGGCGTCAGCGGGAAATTTCCAAAGCTTGGGAACCCGCTCGGGACACGGGTTGGGCGGTGGCGGAACTTGCCGGTCGTTCTTGCGGGTTGTTGCAAGGGACATTCCCAGATCACTCGGGATTTTCCGCCTATTTCATCAACGATGGCAACCATCTGCGGCTGGATTGGAAAGCCACCAGCGGATTCGGCACCGCGACCTTTGGGGAGTTAGAAAAAAGTTTGGGCGACCCCAGCGAGATCCGCGGAGCGCTCTCCCGTGCGGACTATTACAACGGCATTTTCCCGGAGGCGGACTACCAAAGCTACCGCTTGGTTTCCCCGGATGGAGAAATCGCCATCTGGTGCTACGCCCGCCGCGACGCCGCTGCGGGCCAAGTGACCGCGCCACCTTTCCACCAGAACGAGCTCGGCGGCGCGTTTCAACGCCCTCGAAAAATCACCCTCCGGCTGGCATCTGGACCCGCCGGAGCACTGCCTAACCAGTGGTTAGTCGGGGAGCTGCTGCACCTCGACTGGGTCACCCCGTAACCATCCATCGTGAGCGACACTAACACCTCCTGGTTTCATTGCGGTCGCTGCGGCTCGCTGTTCCAATCCCCGGTCGGGGAAAACGAGGACCGCGCGTGCGCCGTCTGCGGGCGCAATCCATCGCTCGGCATAGAAACTCCGGCCCACGAACCCGCAGTCACCCCTAACAAGCCCGGAGCCCGTGAACGATATCCGCTGCGGAAACACCGCCGCCGTTTTTTCATGGCCAAGCTGGTGATTGGCTGGTCGCTGTTCCTTCTCGTCATTGTTTTCGGAGTCCGCCACCTGTGGCATGTCGAGCCGGATAGATCCAAGCCATTCGTGAGCCAGGCTGCCGCGAAGAGTGTCATCCCGGACGCCGATGTCGCGCTGCTGGGCGAGGTCTCCCCGCTGTGCAACCAGACTTTTTCCGGGTTTCTAGCAGCCACGACTCCAGAAGGGCGCAACCAATTCGTCCTCACTCCCATCACCACCGCAGCCCGGATGGCGCGCTTTTACAGCCTCAATCCGCAGACCGAGATCGATCCCCAATCGCTCGCTCTCGCTAACAGCGCGGTGCTTCATCTCCCCGGTCGCCGGGCCATCGAGACGCAGTGGCGCGCCACCGACGGTCGCACCACGGACGCCGTCTTCATTGAGGAAAATGGCGAGTGGCGGCTGGACTGGGATCATTTCGCCCGCTTCAGCGACTACCCGTGGGCGTTGTTTCTATCAGGCAGTGAAACGGATCACGGGGAATTCCGCCTGCTGGCCCGCGAGCGTCTTGCCGCCGAGCGGAAAAATGAGGACGCCATCAGCGTGGTGCTCTATGCGCCCCGCTTCGGTAATTCCGGCGAGACCGGATTCCAATCGCCCGAGTTTCTCATCAAGCGCGACACCCGCAACGGTCGTCTGCTAGACGCCGCCTTCAAGCTCGACCGCGAAGGCACCCGCGTCTTCGGCGTGAATCTTCCGAACATCAGCCCCGAGGGACTCATCCGCGTGCGAGTGAAAGTCCGCCGGCTGGAGCAAGACGGAGAGCAACGCTTCGAGATCGAGGAAGTGGTCGCTTGCCACTGGTATTCAGTGGATGTGCCCGGCGTAGAAATCCCGGAGACGGCGGCGGGGAAGTGAAGCTCTGCTCACGCCGAGGTAGCTTCGGCTCTGCCGGATGCGGTGCGGAGCTCTTCCTCTGGATTAAGAAGCTCCGCGCCACATGGAGCAGAGCTTCCATCTACCGGGGCTGGAGCAGAGCTGCCAGCACTCCAGGCCTCCGCTCACTCCCGCATCGCCCGTTTCATCACCTCTAACGGCTCGCTACCGGGGAACCAATGTCGGAACGCCAGTGCCCCTTGGTGAATGAGCATCGAGAGGCCGTTCGCGGTGCGGCAGCCGAGGCTGTTAGCGGTGGCCAGCAGCGGCGTGAGCGGCGGTTGATAGATGGTATCGTAAACAAGGTGGCCTTTTTTCAAACAGTCGGTCGGGAGGATCGAGGAGTCGTCCGGTTTCAAGCCGACTGATGAGGTGTTCACGATCAAATCACAGGCCCGACAATGTTCCGCCAGCGATGGATCATCCAAGGCAAGGGCGAGAATTTCCGTGAGCGGGTTGATCACTTGCAGCCGCTCGACCAAGGGTCCGAGTTTCTCGGCGGTCCGGTTCACAATCACCAGCCGGGCCACGCCTAGCAGACAACATTGGGTCGCGATAGCCTGCCCTGCCCCACCGCCCGCGCCGACGATGGCGACCGTGAGCGATGCGAGTGCCAGGTTGAAATCATCTTCGATCGCAAGGGCGAAACCCGGGCCGTCGGTGTTAAACCCGCGCGTTACTTCGGGATCGAAGCGGATCGTGTTCACCGCGCCGAGCGCACGCGCATCGGCGGCCACCTCGCAATGTTCCATCGCCTCTAACTTGTGAGGCACCGTCACATTGCAACCGCTGAACCCCAGCGCCCTCATCCGGAAAAACGCTTCAGCGACTTGTCCTGGCTCGACGTCGAGCCGAATATAGCGGGCGTGGATTCCCGCCGCGTCGAGCGCCGGTTGATGCATCTGTGGCGAGGCTGAGTGCGCGACCGGATGACCGATCACTGCCAGCCGCGCAGGCTTGTCGCAGCCCGCGTCCAACCGAGTGCGAGTGGCCAGATCTGCTAGGGTGTAAACTTGTTTCATGGATCAAATTGTAGCGGCGGGCTGCGACCGCCGGTGGTTGCGAGGCGCGAGGGATTTGGAATTATTCAACCGCAGATGGACGCAGATAAGAGGGATGGAAGAGGGGAGCTGATAAGGTTTATTCCTTTCATTTTCAGAATATTTTCTTATCCCGTCCTCCATCTGTGTTCATCCTGTCCATCTGCGGTTTGATTCTCTGACTGTAAGCGTGCGACAAGGTTCAGAGCATCGCGACGAACTCCCTAACGCGTTTCACGCAGCGATCCTTCCCTAGCAGATTCAACACATCTCCCAGGTCCGGCCCGTGAGCTCGACCGGATAGAGCGACCCGCAGCGGAAACATCAGTTGTCCCGGCTTCGCGCCTGCGGCGCCGGCCGTATCATGAAGAGCCGCCTTCTCCGCATCCGCCGACCAGTCGGGAATCGCTTCGAATGCCGTCGCCAGCGAATCCAACAGCCCGGCAGCCGCAGCATTGCCACGGACTTTCGTCACCGCTTCCTCGTCGTATGCAAAATCCTCCTTCAGCAGGAAATCCACCGCCGCCGGCACATCGCCGAACAGGCGGATCTTGTCCTTCACCGCCGCAATCACTGCCTGATAGTTTTCCGGAATCGGCAAGCCTTCCGCCTCGACGAACGGTTTCGCCGCCGCCGCGAATTCCTCCACGTCCACGCCTAGCAGATGCTGCTGGTTCACCCACTTGCATTTTTCCAGATCGAAGCGGCCCGGCGAGCGGTTGACGTTTTCCAAGGAAAATGACTCCGCCAGTTCCGCCAGCGTGAAAATTTCCTGCTCGGTCTTTGGGTTCCAGCCGAGCAGCGCGATGAAGTTCACCACCGCCGCTGATAGAAACCCTTGTCGCGGGTAATCGCCCACCGCCGCGCCGGCATCTCGCTTGGACATTTTTGAGCCGTCTGGATTTAAGATCAGAGGGATGTGCGCATACTGCGGAGCCTTGCAGCCGAGCGCTTCTATCAGTTGCAAATGCTTGGGCGTATTCATCAAATGATCCTCACCGCGGATGACGTGAGTGATCGCCATTTCCAGGTCGTCCACCACATTGACGAAGTGAAAAACATACGAGCCATCTGAGCGCTTCACCACCATGTCTGGGGTGTTAGACTCGTCGCGGTAGTCGATGGTGACCTCGCCGCAGACTAGGTCGTTCATCGTCACCGGCTTGCGATCAAAGCGGAACCGCCACGCGCCGCCGTCCTCGTAAACCCGACCCGCCGCCACCAGCTTCGCGAACCAAGCGTCATAAATTTCCCGCCGCTGGCTCTGATAGAATGGTCCCTCATCCCACTCCAGGCCCAGCCATTTCATGCCTTCAAAAATCGCTTGCCGCGCGTCCTCGGTGTTGCGCGCCTCGTCGGTGTCCTCCACCCGCAGCACGAAAACTCCGCCCTGTTTGCGGGCGAATAGCCAATTGAATAAGGCGGTGCGTGCCCCGCCGACGTGCAAATAGCCGGTGGGAGAAGGAGCGAAGCGGGTGCGAACGGTCATGCCCGAGGTGTAGGCAGCGCAGCCGCCCGCGTCCAGTCTCATGGGTTCCGCGCAACCTGCTGCCGCTTTCCACTGCCAGTCTGCTGGCAAGCTCTAACCCACGAAAGGAAAATGACCAAAGTACTCACTACGAAATTCACCACTGATTGCGCTGATTTTGACTGATTTCACTGAAAGAAATGGCAGCCATTCGACTCACCTTTTTGGGTGAACCCGTAATCCGTTCCGACCTCTTAAAAATCAATTCAATCAGTGAAATCAGTGGTTAACCCTCGACCTTTTCACGCGGATGCGCCGCAGCAGGCGACCGCATTCCAAGGCGTGCCACATACACCGTGCTCGCGGATTCTTTCTCCAGCAGCGGATTCGGAAACTTTACCATATGCGCTTCCGAGGTTTTAAAAACGTCTGCTAGATGGCTCAGGAAAACTTCATCCGGTGCATCATCGGACCACAGCGCAAACACTCCGCCAGGATGCAATTGCGAGGCCAGACGCCGCAAGCCGTCGCGGCTATAAAACGCCCCGTTGCGTTCATCCAACAGATTTTGCGGCGAGTGATCGATGTCCAACAACACCGCGTGAAACTTCCGGCCCGCCAGTGCCGGATCGAACCCGAGGGCTGGATCGGCAGCGAGTGCGAAGAAATCTGCGTGGACAAAACGGCAGCGCGGATCACCTGTTAGTCTCTCGCCTAGCGGCACCAGCCCCTGCTGATGCCACTCGATCACGGGCGCAAGCGCATCCACCACGAGCAGCTCCGCCACTCGCGGATCTTGAAGCACGGCGACCGCCGTGTAGCCAAGCCCAAGCCCGCCGACGACGACATCCAGCTTGTCTCCTGCCACCGCCGCCAGCCCCAGATCGGCCAATGCCACTTCC
>JAYVEJ010000006.1:0-6917 GCA_043748885.1 Luteolibacter sp.
CATTTCACGCCGATGACTTTCATCCCCACCATCACCGCCGAGGCGGGATTGGTGCCGTGGGCGGAAACAGGAATTAGGCAGATATTGCGATGCGAGTCTCCCCGCGAGTGATGATAGCGGCGAATGGCTAACAACCCTGCGTATTCACCCTGCGAACCCGCATTTGGCTGAAGGGAAACTCCGGCGAAGCCCGTGACTTCAGCCAGCCAGCCTTCCAACATCTCTAACATTTCTCGATAACCCTGACTCTGATCAGCAGGCACGTAGGGATGCAAGTTCGCAACTTCCGGCCAGCTCATTGGCATCATTTCAGATGTGGCATTGAGCTTCATGGTGCATGAGCCGAGCGCGATCATGGATTCATTGAGGGCGAGATCCTTCGACTCCAAACGCTTCAGATAGCGCAACATGTCGGTTTCGGAATGATAGCTATTAAAGACTTTCTGATTGAGGAAACTGCTCGTGCGAGCCACGCCCGCTGACCACTCAGGAACGGTTGCTGTGCGGTCGAACTCCGAGTTGAGGAGCTTGCAGATCATTGCGAGATCTTGCTCCTCGGAGGTTTCATCCAATGAAATTCCAAGGTGATCTTCATCGATGAATCTTAAGTTGACGCCTGCCGCAGATGCCAGCAAACGGACCGCATTGACACTGCCCTGCATCTTAATCACCAAGGTGTCGAAAAACTCGCCGTCCTCCACCGCGATCCCGCTTTTCTTCAAGGACGCAGCCAGCCTGGCAGTCTTGGCATGAACTTCGTTTGCAATATGTTTCAGCCCGTCCGGCCCATGATAGACGGCATACATTGAGGCCATCACGGCGAGTAGCACTTGGGCGGTGCAAATGTTAGAAGTCGCCTTGTCGCGGCGGATGTGTTGCTCGCGAGTTTGTAGTGAAAGCCGGTAGCCCGGCTTGCCGCGCGAATCGACAGATACACCGATCAGGCGGCCCGGCATCTTGCGTTTCAGCGCATCGGCACATGCCATGAATCCCGCGTGCGGGCCACCGAAGCCCATCGGCACGCCGAAACGTTGGCTATTCCCGATGCAGATCTCTGCACCAAATTCACCGGGCGGGCGCAGAATGGTTAGTGCGAGCAAGTCGGTCGCGGCGATCGTCACGACTCCTGCCGCTTTCGCTGCCGCGAAAAAATCCGCGAAGTCGTCGATCCGGCCGCGGGTGTCTGGATACTGCACCAGCACCGCGAACAAGCCATCGCAGGCGGCAGGATCGAAGGTCTGCCAGTCGCCGGTGATCACCTCGATACCAAGCGGCTCGGCGCGGGTCGTCACCACGTCGATGGTCTGCGGGTGACATCTATCTGAAACAAAAATTGCGCGGCCTTTAGGTTTTCCGGCGAGCGCCAAAGTCATCGCCTCGGCGGCGGCAGTGCCTTCATCAAGCAGTGAAGCGTTAGAAACATCTAGCCCGGTTAGATCCGTGATCATGGTTTGGAAATTAAGCAACGCCTCCAGTCGGCCTTGTGCGATTTCTGCCTGATAGGGCGTGTAGGCGGTGTACCAGCCGGGGTTTTCCAAGATGTTCCGCTGGATCACGCCGGGCGTGTAAGTGCCATAATAGCCCTGGCCGATGAATGGCTTGAGCACTTGGTTTTTCCCCATGATCGACTTCAGCCAGGCGAGCGCGTCATGTTCTGAGCGGGCGGCGGGCAGGCTCAGCGCGGTGTCCATGCGGATGCCGGCAGGCACAGCGGCGTTGATGAGTGCGGCAAGCGACACATATCCGGCTTCACGAATCATCTCATCGCGGTCGGAACCGACGGGACCAAGGTGGCGGCTGCGAAAGTCAAGGCGGGCGGTCATGATAGTATAAGTATTAGATGGGAGAAGTGCGGACGGCCTTTCCATAGAGGAAATCGCTCCCTGCGCAACCCCAGTGCGCGGGAATTTCACAAAATTCCCTGCCCGCCTGTCAGCGAAATCAACCGGCGGCGTTGACGAGGTGCGCCGCGTCGCGCATCGCTTTTTTCCGCAGCTTGTGGCGGGACTCGGTTAGAGCGTGCCACAAGCCAGGTAGAAAATAGGCGGTGAAGCCATGCTCATCCAGCCATGCGGCAAGCGTCGCGAGGTCATTTTCATCGCCGAGCAGTTCCGCCAGTTCGCCCATTTTCGGAGCGGGCGTGACGGATCCTGCGGGCAAAAATGCGAGTGCCCCGAGGTAGGCTTTGAGCGCCTTGCGGGCGTCGTGAAAATCTTCCTCGCCGCGATGATCGAGGCTACAGCAGCGCTTGGCGACTTGCTTGGCGAGCTTCTTGAGGCCGAGCTCCAGCCGCTCAGCTAGATTTTCCGGAGGCAGTGCTGCTAGATTTTCGCGGGCGGCGGTGACGCGAGCGATGCACCATGCGATGGTTTCCGGCGGTGGTCGGCGCGCGGCTGAGTGGATTTGCTGGTCGAGCAAGCCGACGATGGCAGCGGTGGCGGCGGCGTCCTCATTCCACCCCAGTTTGGCCCACGTATTCAACCGCGAAACCGCATCGCGCGGGCCTGATAGCAGGCGGCCAATTGCCTGAATTTCCTTCGCAGAATTTTTCCCAAGCCGGAACAGTGAGAATCCCCCGCGCAGGGATTTGCCGAGTTTGCGGATGGCATGGACTTCCTCGGAGACCCGGCCCTTGGAGTCGATCAACCCGGCTAACAGGTGTTCCATTGTGCCGCAGCCCTCCGCCAGTTGCTCGCGGGCGAATCGCGCGTTTTCATCACTCAAGGGTGTCATCGATGGGATGAAATAGGGAATCACGCGGCTTGTCAGGGAGGATTTTGTGACAATCCGTCGGAGCGGACCGATCCGACGGATCGTTCACTCCACCGACTTCACTTGGCGGAAGATCCACAAGCTCATCAGGCTTGCAGCGATGGCCAGCCAGCCGAGACGCTCGAAATGCAACAACCGCCCACCGGTGCCCTCCACCACGATGTGGCCTCCGGCGAAGGCTGTGAGTCCAGACGCAAGATCGCGCGAACACGCCACTAGGCTCATATAAGCACCGCGGCGGGTGGACGGCACTGCCAGCGAAATCACCGCTTGCCCAGGCACGAAGCGGCCACTGGCGAAGGCGAAGAACAAACCCGCTAGCACGAGCGTTTGCCAAACCGGCATGGGACCACTTGACGTAAGCAGCCGGATGACGGTGCAGGCTCCGACGATTAGAAATACATAGATCCGAAAGCGCCCGTGACGGTCGGCGAGTCTGCCGATCCATGGGCCGGTGAAAATCGTCACCAGCCCACCAGTTAGATATACCAAGAACAAACGATTTTCCGGCAATCCGACATTGCCAACTAAGTAGGGCGACAGGAACGGGATGATTGTGAAATGACCGAAGATCATCGCGACCATGAGTGCCAGTCCCATCCACGCATTGCCATTGCGGAGCAGCTCGAGGAAATCCTTGACTGAGGTGTGCTTGGCCCCCGTTAGATGGCCGCGCACCGGCGGCAGGATCCAGAATAGCCCGGCCCACACCACGCCCGCGATGGCCGCGACGACCAAGAACGGTGCTTCCCATTTCCACCACTGCGCGATCATCAGTCCGAATGGAACCCCCAACGCAGCGGCGGCGGAGAAGGCCGTCATGATGATGCCCATCCCGCGCGCCCGCCGCTCCGGCGGCACCACATCGGCGACGATTGCCATAATAGTCGCGCCGCTCACCCCACCGAATGCCCCACAAACGGCGCGGGCGATCAGCAGGGTTGCGGAATTATTAGACAACCCGCACGCCAGCGTGCCCAGCGTGAATCCGGCATAACAAAACAGCAACAGCTTGCGCCGATCAAAGCGGTCGGTGAAGGGAGCCACCGCCAGCCCGACCACCCCAGCAGTGATCGCAAACGAGGAAATAAGCCCACCAAACTGTTGCGCAGAGATGTCTAACTCCCGCATCAACTGCGGGCCCAACGGCATCATGATCATGAAGTCCATGATATGGGTGAACTGCACTGCCGCGAGCAGGAGCAGCAGCCGTCGTTCTGATAACAGCGGCTTGCCTTGTTGGGTTCCAGCGAGGGTTACCACGGACAGGCCACTCCGTGAAAACGTTGATAAAACCGGGCTCTCCTCTCGCTATCCGTTCCTTCGGGATTAAGACTGCTCCACACCATTTCCCGGGCGGTCGCCATCATGTCGAAGCCCATCAGCAACCGCTCCTCCGGCGTCTTGCGCATCATCGCCGCGAAGATCATGTCGTTGATCTCCGACGCGGTGTCTTTCACGGCAAAATCCGTGTTAGCATATCTGTCAGGTGCAATGCGGCTGACCATGCCCGTAAGTAATCGGTGTCACATCCGCTCGCAATCAGATTCTCAACATCGGCGAGCGGGCGTTCAGCTAGGGATTCCATGGCCCAATGCAGCTTGGAAATGATCAGATCCTCCTTGCTCACTACCCATACCTCGAAGTCCGCCACCTTCAGCCGGATGCGCCGCGTGAACTCATGCAGGCGATAGTCCTCCTGTTTCCGCACCATGAAGTCCACCTTGATCAACGTGGTCAGGTGAATGGCGTTGAAGCTGCTCTGATTGAACACCGCCGCTTCCAGACGGGTCACGATGTCGCGCAGCAGTTGTAGTTCTTCGGTCACGGCTTTAGCCAAACAGATTTCAAATAAGGTTCATCCGTGAAATCCGGAGGCATGTTAGAATGGCGGGCGCTGAGTGGGCGGCGGATGGCGTTGCGGAGTTGTTTTTGAAATTCATTGAGGCCGAGATTGCGGCAGTTGGTGGAACATAACAACCAGCCCTCGGGTGTTAGGAGGTCGGCGGCGAGGGCGGCGAGTTCGCCGAAGTTTTCCTCCACGCGGAAGACTTTGCCCTTCTCGTCCCGCGAAAACGTCGGTGGATCGAGCACGATGCCGTCGAAGGTGCGGCCCTGTTTGGCGAAGCGGCGGAGCCAGTGGAAGGTATCGCCTTTGCAGAAATGATGGGCTGCGGGATCGAGTGAGTTATGGGTAAAATTGCGCTTCGCCCAGTCGAGATACGGTTGTGATAGATCGAGCGTGGTGGTCTCCGCACCGGCCAGCGCGGCGGCGACTGAGAAGGCTCCGGTGTAGGCAAATGTATTGAGCAACCGCAGGCCGGGTGCCATCAAGCGGCGGACTTCCGCGCGGTTGTCGCGTTGGTCGAGGAAGATACCTTGCGAGTAACCAGACTGAAACGAGATCTCGGAAGCCATGGTATTTTCCAAGATCACAAAGGGTTCGGTCAGCACCGGTCCTGATAGATGCAGGGGGGATTCCTTCTGATGTTGATCCAGCCGTTTCCAGTAACAAGAAACTCCTTGATCGCGAATCCGTTCCCTAACTAACGGCGGGAGATAATCGCTGGTGGTCGAGACTAGCCAACGGTCGGCGTAGGTTTCTAGGATCAACCCGGGCAAGCCGTCGCCGCTGCCGTCGATGAGGCGCACGGCGTTCGTTTGTGAATCTAGCAGACCCGCGCGCTTGGCGACGGCGTTTTGAAATAGATGATGCATCAAGACGACAATTGAGAGTTAGAAAGAGAAGCTACCCCAAGTGATTTCAGTGCCTGCCGCAGTTTTCTCTTCACTTTTGTAAGTCCCCGCAGGACCGCCATGGAAAAAGAGGGTGATGATGACGGCGGCCTTGGGCTGGCTGCTCGATTCCGGGTAATCTAACGTCAATCTTGCGGCCGGGACTTTCTTTTTCAGATAGGTGGCGGTGACCACCTTGTATTGATAAGTGGCCGTCCGTTTGCCGATGGAATTTTTTGCCACCAACTTGGAGGCCGATTGCACGTCGAGCGTCGTCTTCAATTGCGAAGCTAGGGGAAACAAGTTTCGCAGCTCGCTCGCCTTCAGCTTGAGGGTGATGAAATCGCCGGTCTGAATGAGGGCGACTGGCTGGCTGACGGTCGCTTGAGGAAGCGTCCATTGCTTTTGCCCCTTAAAATTTCCCGCCACCAGCTCCCGGACTCCGGTGGCCACGGCCAGCCGGTTTTTCCAGCCATCGACGGTGTATTCGGCGACGGCGATGGTGAAGTGATAGGGTCCGGAAATGTTCGGCAGTTTGGAAACCGTCCTCACCGTAAAATCGCTGAATTGATAACCGCCGCTGATAGATCCGAGCGTGGTTTCCCCGATGATGACGCCGGGCGATGGAAACGGCCCCGGCGTCGCCCATAGCACTAGCTTGATGGTGCCGGAGATCCCCGGCGTGTTGTTCTTGAGCGAGCCATCGAGCTTGAACGTGCAGCGCGGCTCGGTGATGTCCCATGTTAGATTGCCCTCCAAGACAAGGGCCGCAGCGTTGATCCGGGCAATGGAGAACAGGATCACGACCGCGCAAAGTAACGTTTTCATAGGAAATTTTTTGATCATCGGCGAAGCGAAGTCAAGGGCCGCGCACTATTCGCCACGCCCGGCAGGATGGTGCCTCGCTCACTCCTGATTCGTGCTGGATTGGCCTCGGAGTTCATTGACAATATCGCCAATCGGACCTCCAGCCGCTCTGCCAGAAGAAGCGGCGTGTGCAAGGAAGGCTCCCTTGTTCCCGATTCAATTATCGAAATTGCCGACGCCTAAATCCCGCCGCGGTAGGACCATGCGTAAGCCGACAGCCTCATCCTGCGCCGTTCCTCCGATGGATCAGCAGATCGTCCGCATAGGGAAAAACTCAAGGGCAACGGACTCTTTGAACCGCCGGCCCGAATGACCACTGGGCCAAAGGCCTTTCCGGAAGCTGGCAACGCCTACTCAACCAGCATTCAGTCTTCCAGCGGAGACTCTCAATTGGATGCGCTGATTCACCTCGAAAATGGCCTGGAAATCGAAGTGCCTGACATGAGAATGCCGAATGCGAGAAGTTTCCAGGATGGCTCTCGCGGCTGCGGCCCAGCTTAGGCGAAAAAGAGACTTGCCGGCCTCCGGCTCCTCCCCTATTA
>JAYVEJ010000007.1:0-6889 GCA_043748885.1 Luteolibacter sp.
CTCCGGCTGCAAGGAGAAAAAGGAAATCACCGTCACGGAAACCCGCGCGGCGACCACTCGCGATGTCGCGCCCAAGCTTTTCGCCACCAGCGACGAGCGGTTCCGCGACGCCAAACCAAGTCCGGTCAAGGGCGACACGCCGGCCGGTTGGTTGGTGCTGCCTCCATCGCAATTCCGCCTGCTCAACTACCGCTTCGGCGAGAGTGGGATGGGCGAGGTCTGGGTTTCGCTCGCCCAAGGCAGCGTGCTTGACAACGTGAATCGCTGGCTCAAGCAGTTCGGCGCGGAGCCGATCAATGCCGCCGCGTTGGAGAAATTTCCAGCCATGATGATTGCTGGCTCCACAGGCAAATGGGTGACTGCGGCAGGCGATTACGCGGGCGGCATGGGTGCCCCGCCGAAACCCGGATTCGCCCTCGCCGGGGTGGTCGCTTCGGTCGGCGGACAGATTCTGACGTTAAAAATGGTCGGGCCGAAAGCCGAGGTGGAGGCCGCTAAGCCAGTGCTGGAATCCTTCGCCAAGACCCTCCGGATAGCTGAATGATTGGCTTTTGAAATTTCGTATTGCGACCCGCTTATTTGCCCATGGAACCTTTCGTCACGTTGCCGCCCAAACCTCCTAGGTCGATCTTGGGAAAAATCTTCGACCTGTTGTCCGGCTTCGGTCTTGCGACGATTACGCTAATTCTGCTAGGCTTACTGACTTGGTTCGCCACTTTGGAACAAGTTGATAATGGACTCTATCCGACGCTTAATAAGTATTTCTCCACCGATTGGCGACATATCTTCCTGCTTCCTGAACTCAACGGCAAGATGGTGCCGCTGCCCTTGCCCGGTGGCTATTGGATGTGCGCGGTGCTATTGGTAAATCTTATCTTGGGCGGCATCATCCGCATCCGGAAGGGCTGGAAACATATCGGCAATCTCATCGCCCACTTCGGCATCATCTTCCTGCTCATCGGCGCGGGCGTCACTTATCATTTCTCCGAGCGTGGAAACATGGCCGTCGGGGAAGGGGAATCTAGCAGCGCGGCGGAGGACTACTTCGAATACGTCGTCGAGGTGGCAGAAATTAAGGACGGTAAACCCGCTCAAATCTCTATCATTCGCGGCAAGGACATCGACGATCTCGAGGGCGACAAGCTCCGCACCTTCCGGCTGCCAGAGATGCCATTCGATTTGGAGTTGACCGCTTATATGCATAACTGCGTGCCCGTTTCCGCCAGCGAGCGTGCGCCGGACCATGGGCAATTTGTGGCTGACGGTTATTTCCTGGCAGAGAAACCGAAGCTCGCGAAAGCCGAACCCGCCGAGCAATACACCGCTGGGAGCTATGCACGCATCGTCACTCGCGACGGGAAAAAGGAGGCCCCTTTCATTCTAGCAGGTGCGAGCTTCCACCCGTTTTCCTATCGCTTGGGGGATCGCGTTTTCACCGTGGACATGCGCAAACGCCTGTGGCCGATGCCTTTCACGCTCAAGCTCGACAAGTTCACCGCCGACTTCCACCCTGGCACGTCGATGGCTGCCAAATTTATTAGCAAGGTCACTCGCATCGAGAATGGCGGTGAGGCTCGGGTCACTATTCAGATGAATGAACCGATGCGCTACGGAGGCCTCACTTTTTTCCAAGCCAGCTACGGCCCGCCTGGGGCACTGCCCGGACAGAAGATGTATTCCGTGTTTGAAGTCGTCCGCAACCCGGCCGACCAGTGGCCGAAGTACAGTCTCTGGATCGTTGCATTCGGGATGTTCGTCACCTTCATCATTAAACTCGCCTTCTTCCTCGGAGCTGGCCCACGCAAATTCCGCCATGTCTAACTCATCTTCAAAAATCGGTCGCTGGATCGCTGCGGTTCTAGCGACATTATTGCTAGTCGCGGTGGCCTACCAAATGGTGAAGGATAACATGCCTAAGGGGGATGTCCGGCAAGTCGAAGGTTATACCCCGTGGGAAAAGGCGACGCTTGAAGCCGCTGAAACCATCCCGGTCCAGAATGGTGGACGGATCAAGCCGCTCTCGACTTTTGCCGGCTTTACGATGCTCGGGCTCCACGGTGCACGCTCGATGAAGGTCGAAGGCACTGGCGGGAAAACCTATAAGATCAATCCCACTGCATGGCTGATGGACTCGCTGTTCCGTCCGCAGCTTGCTATTAAGTTGCCGACCTTCCGAATTGATAACTCCGCCGTGCTCGAAGCCATCGGCGTGAAGACCCGCGCCAAGCGTGATCGTTATAGTTATTCCGACATCGAACCGGGCCGGGAGAAACTCATCGAACTTGCAAAAACCTACGAAGCTGTTGAGAAAGATAAGCGTGATCCGGTGCAAGCGCAGACCATCGCGCTTGCCTATAACCTCCGAGAATACGAGAGCTTGTTAGGTTACTTCGGTTTTGCCCGCTTCGGGGTTACTTTGCATGGCACCGGTAAGGACGGTGCTGCCGATCAACACGCCGACATCAGCGCGGTGATGAAGACCGCACCGGAAATCCGCAAGCAAGTCGCGCAATCTCAAGCGCAGGGACAACCCATCGACTCCCATATCCAAAGCTTGATGGAGCAAGTCCAAGATGCTGCAAACTTCGCGAAATTTGGACTTAACATTTTGCCGCCTGCCGAGCCGAAAAATCCGACTTGGCTCAGTGCGGGTAATGCAATCTTCAATTCGATCAGCGATCCAAAAACTGATGCGCAGCTAGCCATCGCCGATATCATAGCGCTCGAAACCACCGCCCGTTCGGCTGGGGAAAGTGAAGCCACCTTCCGCGAGCAACTGGTATCTCTCCGCGACAGGCTTGCCGCCCGCGCCAATGATCGCGGGGAATATAAACACATTCAGTTGGAAGCTAATTTCTATCGCATGAACTGGTTTCTCAATGCGCTTGTCTTCTTTATCTTAGGCACAGTGAGTGCGCTGGCCATGTGGACGCTTGGTAAAGGAACCGCCGGGCGCATCTTGTCGTGGATCACGCTTGCTTCCACTGTCACCGGCTTGGTGCTTTGCATCATCGCCATCGTACAACGCTGCATCATCATGCAGCGGCCGCCGGTTGGAAATCTTTATGATACTATCATCTTCATTGCCGCCACCGTGGTCCTCATTGCACTGCTGATCGAAGCAATGACTCGTCGCCGCTTTGCGCTCGGCATCGCGCCAATGATAGGCACTTTGTTAATTATCCTTTCCCGCCGCTTCGAGCTTGGTGATGCCAAGGATTATATGGACCCGCTTGTCGCCGTGCTCAATTCCAACTACTGGCTCACCATCCACGTTCTAACGATCACACTGGGTTATGCCGCCGGCTTATTGAGTGCGTTCCTTGCCTTTATCTATCTGCTCATGCGCGGCCTCTGCCTTGACAATGGCGACCGCGGAATACGCCGTGCGTTCACCCGCGCGGTGTATGGCATGATTTGTCTAACATTGTTCCTCGCCCTCGTCGGCACCGTGCTCGGCGGGATCTGGGCTAATGATTCTTGGGGCCGCTTCTGGGGCTGGGATCCTAAGGAAAACGGCGCGTTGCTGATTGTTCTGTGGACGCTTGCCATCCTCCACGGTCGCCTCGGTGGCTATATCCGCGACTGGGGTTTGCATTTCGCCGCAGTCTTCACCGGAGCCGTCGTCACCTTCTCGTGGTGGCATGTGAATTTCCTCAACACCGGCCTTCACAACTATGGTTTCACCGCCGGCAAGGACACCATCTGGGCCTTCTACGCCGTCATTCTCGGCATCCTTATTTTTGGTGTGATTGCGATGATTCTGGAGAAAAATAGAAGCCATCAGTCAGTCGCCGCGCCGGGCGGGAAGAGACGAGTTGAAGCTTGAATTCCGGGCAGGTGGCTGGAGTGCGCATCTGAGCATTTCCCGCCACTGGACAAACTCGGCGGGGTCTGGCATCCACACTCCTGTCTCCCCTGTCCGCCAAGCCAATGAGAGGTGAAAGAATGGAGCATAAGGAACCTCTCTTTCTCTTCCCATTGGCATCGCGACAGAGTTTCGTGGCTCTTTAGCCGGCTGCGACGGATGGAGACTCTTCCGCCGCAGACGGACGAATTTTTTTCTGAGAAATGAACCAACCCGCCAATGAGGCTGCACTCGTCCTCGTGAAGTGGTATGCCGACGCCAAGGACATCCCCAAAAACAACTATTAAGCCGAGTTGACGTTTTAATTTACCGGGCGGCAAGGTGTCGGAGATGCGTTCGATTTCACCATATTGGGATGCCTTCACTTGGGATATGAACATCTCCAGCGCGTGGTAACCGTAATGATTGTCAGGGTTACTTTCATTCATCAGGAGCCAGCTCTGAAATGGGTTGCTGTCGGCGAGTAAGGAGCGCAGTGCGGAGTTTAATTCGGCGTTCTGCCACTTTTCGGCGAGTCGCAGCGTCCGCACCGTGACCGGGTATGTGGGTTCCCGGTAACCGAGAGCGGAAATGGCGGCTTCCCGGCCACGGGCGGGGATGCGGTCGAAATGAGCCAGCATCCAAGCAGGATGGAATTCACCGCTCGCCGCACCGATGGCATGACTCATACTCCCGCCGGCAGCCGCATCCGCGGCCAACGCAGCCTCTAGATCGTGACTGGTCCAAGCTAACGAGACCTCGAGACGATCCCCATCGTGGGTGGCGACAGCGATCGCGCCGTGCGGATTGAGTCGTGTCCAGTTGATGAAGAGAAGGCGGGCTATCTGATAGGCGTTGCCACCCTATTGGCGGTAGCTTTTCAGGAAGAAGGAGATTTCCGCTTCGTTCGCATCGAGCAGCCAAAGGGCGATGCGACCGAAGAGTTCGCGTGCTGGCAGGGCGAGGAGGGATTCCGCGGTGTCCTTTGAGAGTGTTTCCAATGGCGGAGCGGTGGCAGGCGGCGGAGCATCCACCGTTAGACGGAATTCGCCTTGCGGAGGGTTTCCAGAATCCGCCTGGGGTCGGGATTGGAAACCCCATTTCCCGCCGAAGCCGCAAGCCAGTCCCATCGCAACGAGCAGGGATAGGAGAAAGGATCGTGGAAGTATCACCCGCATTGAATTGTCGATGGTTAGGCCGAAACGGGGCGGAAGGGCAATCCATTTTCCCCCGCGAATCTTCCCGGTTTCTAAAAATTCACGTTGATTCTCCACCCCATCGCCCGTGAGAGTCGCGCCGCCATGCTCGATATCCGCGTCATCCGCGACAACCCCGCCGCCGTTCAAGATCGCCTCAAAACCCGCGGCGGCGACCATTGGAAACTCGTCGATGAGGTGCTCGCCTGCGACGAAGCGCGCCGCAAAGCCGAGACCGACAAGCAACAGCTCCAAAATTCCCGCAAAACCATTTCCAAGCAGATCGGCATGCTCAAGGCCAAGGGCGAGGACACCTCCGCCATCGAGGCGGAGGTCCGTCACATCAACGAGCAAATCACCATCTTCGACGTCAAAGCCGAGGACGCCTCGGCCGAGCAAAATCAGCTCCTGCTCAACATCCCGAATCTAACCCACGAAGCCTGCCCAGTCGGCAGCGATGAAACGGCCAACCCCATCATCCGCGAATGGGGGACCAAGCCGGAGCTAACCGATCCCAAGGACCACGTCGAACTCGCCCTCAAGCACGGCCTGATCAACTGGGACGACGGCATCCGCACCGCCGGCTCGGGATTTGTGGTCTATCGCGGAAAAGGCGCGAAGCTCGAACGCGCACTCATCAATTTCCTGTTGGATACGCAAATCGCTAACGGCTACGAGGAGGTCAACGTCCCGCATCTCGTCAAACGCGAGTGCATGGAAGGCACCGGCCAGCTCCCGAAATTCGAGGATGATATGTATGGCACCGACGCCGACGAAGCCGGCATCAACAGCCTTTTCCTCGCCCCCACCGCTGAGGTTCCCGTCACCAATCTTTATCGCGACACGATCCTAGCCGGGTCTGATTTACCTATCAAAATGGTCGCCTACACCCCGTGCTTCCGCCGCGAGGCCGGCTCCGCCGGGCGCGATAATAAAGGCATCATCCGGACGCATCAGTTTGATAAAGTCGAGCTTGTCCAGATCGTCCACCCGGACCAGGGCTTCGAGGTTCTAGAAGATCTAACCTCCCATGCTGAATTGATCTTGCAAAAGCTCGGCCTGCACTATCGCACCATCGAACTCTGCACCGGAGATATAGGTTTCTCCTCCGCGAAAACCTACGACATCGAAGTCTGGGCACCCGGCCATGGCAAATACCTTGAAGTCTCAAGCTGTTCATGCTTCGGCGACTATCAGGCGCGCCGCATGAAACTCCGCTTCAAAGACGCCGAGGGCAAAAACCGAATTCCCTACACTCTCAACGGCTCCGGCACCGCCCTGCCGCGGCTATATGTTGCGCTGCTAGAGCAGTATCAACAACCCGACGGATCCATCCGCATTCCAGAGGCACTCGTCTCCTACTTCGGCTCCGCCGAAATCCAGTAAGAAGTTGGGATCATATTGTTCCTTCTTCGTTCAAGCGGAGATGAAGAAACAACAATGAGTTTGCAATCATCCTCTTGGGCCGGAAATACTCGTTAGGCAGGTTGGTAATTTACCCCATAGACAAGCAAATGGCGGCGGGCGAACATGGCCCGGATTGGCAAAAGACCGATTCGCCCAACAAACCAACAAACCAACAACCCTATGAAATCCAAACACCAGCAATCCCTAGCAGCTCTCAGTTGCCCCATCGCAGCCAGCCATCCGTCACGGACAAGTCGGCAATCCCTGATCCGTCATTCGATGCTGGCCTTCATGGCGGGCTGTGGACTCGCCCAAGCGGATATCATCGAGTTTGACCTGTCCCCGACGGGCACGAGTCCGGCAGTGGGCCTCAAGCCGCAAAATGAAGTCCCGGCCGTGGTTGGGAGCATGGGTTCCGGCAACGAGATTTCCGGCGGAA
>JAYVEJ010000008.1:0-2594 GCA_043748885.1 Luteolibacter sp.
GCGAAAACGGCTGGAGCGATGCGCCAGTTTCTACAGCCGCCCCTCATTGATTCATGAAATGGAAATGCACCCTGCATGGCCCGCCACCTCTCGCCGGGCGGATGACAATGCTTCACATTCTCCATTGTCCTTTCCGGCGCAACGACTAGCCTGCGCCCGAGTGCCACTTGAGGCGCTGTTAGCCCTCGAACTGCCCATGGCCAGCCCACTCCAACGACCCACCGACAAACGTGTCCTGCTGATGGGCACCTGCCTCTGCGATGCCTTTTACGACGACGTCGCCAAGGCCACCGTCGAAGTCCTCGAACACCTCGGCGTGACCGTGGAATTTCCCGAAAACCAGACCTGCTGCGGCCAGCCAGCCTTCAACTCCGGCGACTGGGTGGCCTCGCGCAAAGTCGCCCGCCACACCGCCTCGGTTTTCGCCGGAGACTTGCCCGTGATCGTCCCGTCCGGCTCCTGCGCAGCGATGAATTTCCACGGCAATCCGCTCCAGTTTGAGGAAACCCCGGACCCGGCCATCGACTCGCTCGCCCGCCGGACCTGGGAAATCATGGACTTTATTTTCAACGGCCTCGGCATCCAGAAGTGGCCGGGAAAATTTGCCGAACCCACCCGCATCGCCTTCCACCGCTCCTGTCACAGCCGCGGCACCGGCAGCGGCGAGGCGACGCTCCAGCTCCTCAGCTCCATCGAAAACGCCGTGGTTTCCCCCTTCGGCCAAGACGAACAATGCTGCGGCTTCGGCGGGACGTTTTCCGTCACCTTCCCGCACATTTCCGGGCGCATGGGTTCGCTCAAACTCGACCACATCCTCGCGACCAACCCCGACATCCTCGTCAGCGGCGACATGTCCTGCCTGATGCATCTCAATGGCCTCGCCGTCACCCAAGGTCGCCCGATTAAACATCTCCACGCGATCCAGATTTTACGCAACTCGCTCCCATGATCGGCATCCAACCCATCGACCAATACGCCCGCGATATTTCTGATGAAAAACAAGCGTCGGTCATCGACGGCTCATCGAAAGGCACCGATAAGCGCTACCATGTCCTGCATCAGGATTACCCGGACCCCGATGCCATTCGCAAGCTTGCCGCCGCGATCAAGGACCACACCCTCCATCATCTCGGCGACTATCTGGCGAAGGCAGAAAAGGCCCTAACCGACCGTGGCGTGAACGTCCACTACGCCTCATCCGACGAAGACGCGCGGCAGGCGATTCTCTCCATCCTGCGCGGCCACGGCGTCACCCAGCTCACGAAATCCAAGTCGATGGCAGCGGAGGAAATTCACCTAAATCCGTTTCTCATCGAAAACGGCGTCGAGTGCCTCGAGTCCGACCTCGGCGAATTCATCATCCAGCTCGATGGCGACGAGCCGTCCCACATCGTCAAGCCGATCATCCACCTCAACCGCCGCGACGTCGCCAAGACCTTTCTCCGCGAAGGCGTGAGCAGCGAATACAACGACGATCCAGAAACTATCACCCGCCAAGCGCGCGTCCATCTGCGGGCGAAATACATGCAAGCCCAAGCCGGCATCACCGGTGCCAATTTCGTCTGCGCGGATACCGGTCGCCTCGCCCTGATTACTAACGAAGGAAACTCGCGCTTCGGCATGGCCCCGGTGCCGGTCCATATCGCGCTCGTCGGCATCGAGAAAATCATCCCTCAGGAAAAGGATCTCGCGGTTTTCCTTAACTTGCTAGGCCGCTCCGCCACCGGCCAGCAACTCACCGTTTACACCGAGTTCATCAACGGCCCGCGCTCGCCGAACCAACCGGACGGACCCGAGCACATGCACGTCGTCTTCATGGACAACGGCCGCACCGATGTGCTCGCGTCTAACTGCAAGGAAATCCTCCGCTGCATCCGTTGCGGCGCTTGCCAAAACGTCTGCCCGGTTTACCGCCAAGCTTCCGGCCACGCCTATCGCTCGACCTACGGTGGCCCAGTCGGCGCGGTGCTTTCCCCGCTCCTTTTCGGCAGCCGTTTCCCCGAACTCGCCGATCTCCCAAAAGCCTCCACCCTCTGCGGCGCGTGCAACGAAGTTTGCCCGGTAGATATCCCGATCCCCGATCTGTTACTCCGCCTGCGAGACAAGGCAAAGCGCGAATCCGTCCCCTCCGCCGGGGCGATTCCGATGTCGCCCTTCGCCCATCTCGCCACCTCGCCCTCGCTCTGGCGCACCGCCATGACCATGAGCAAAGCGATGAATCACCTGCCCATCCAAGTCGCGCCGATCAAACCGCTGCAAGATTGGTTAGGCCAACGCACGCTCCCCGAATCCCACGGCGGGGATTTTAGAAAATGGTTCAAATCACGGCAAAAGGGCTGACCTTTTTCCCAAGGACATGACCCATGGCCTGTCCCGCTGTCGTCTCGCCATCTGATGAGCGATGCCAAGACCGTCCCCGAGAAGCTCAAGCTCGGCGGGATGGCGATGAACTATGGGAAAAAGGCCGCAGCGCTCGCTCCGAACGATTCCGAAGCTCAGCTTTCTCCGGCGATCACCTATGGCAAGATGCTGCCCTATCAGGGAAAAAAGGAGCAAGTGGACGCCGCCCCGCGGATCAAGGCGGCGGCTGACCG
>JAYVEJ010000009.1:0-2589 GCA_043748885.1 Luteolibacter sp.
AAAACGACGTTGCTCAGTGCCATCGCCGGCACGCTCAAAGTCGAGAGTGGCGAGATCAACGTCTTCGGCAACTCGCTGGAAAAAATGTCGGGCGGCGCACTCACCCGTTTCCGGGCGAAAAACATCGGCTTCATATTCCAACAGTTTAACCTCATCCCCACCCTAACGGTCGCGGAAAACGTCGGCGTACCGCTGCTCATCCAAGGTCTATCAAGTGGCAAGGCGCTCAAGCGCGCGCGCGAAATCCTCGACCGCGTCGGCCTCGGCGAGCGCTGGAAAGAGCGCCCTAACAAACTCTCCGGTGGTCAGCAACAACGTGTCGCCATCGCCCGCGCGCTGGTCCACGAACCGCCGCTCGTCATCTGCGACGAACCGACCGCCGCGCTCGATGCCCAGAATGGCGAGATCGTGCTAGACCTCTTCCGCCAAGTCGCCCGCTCGCCCGACCGCGCCGTGATCATCGTCACCCACGACAACCGGATTTTTTCCTACGCCGACCGCATCGCCCGGATGGACGACGGCGAGATCATCGAAGTAAAAGAACAGGATCAAAAGCAGCCGCCCCATTTCGAACACGAACACGCACACTGAAGAAGTTGATGGTTGGGAGTTGATAGTTGATAGAAAGATCTAGCTAACGGACCGCCGGATTTATCCGGGCTTTCATTCATTCATCCTCTTCACTCTTCCCATCAACTTTCCACCATCAACACCCTCCCATGAACTTCTTCTCAAAACTCCTCCGCTATGGCTCGCTCCTTCTCGCCTTGGGCGGCGTCGTGGCGATCATCCTGGTTTCCCAATCCCAAGCGGAGAAGCAGATGGCACCGCCGGGTGATCCGCCGATTATGCCGCCGCAGAAACCTTATGCCGAGTCGGTCGCCGCGACTGGGATCCTTGAAGCGTTGAGCGAAAATGTCGCCATCGGGGTGCCGTTGCCCGGCTTGGTTACCGAGGTTTTGGTGAAGGTGAATGATGCGATCAAGAAGGATCAACCGCTCCTCAAACTCGACGACCGAGACCTCCGCGCCGAGCAGCTTTCGTTACAAGCGCAGCAGGAAATCTCGCGGGCGCAGATCGGCGTCAGCCAGGCTCAGTTAGCCAAACTCGAAAGTCAGCTCGCCCGCCTAACATCTGTGACCGACAGCCGCGCCGTGAGCCGCGATGATCTCGACAACCGCAAGCTGGACGTGGCCGTTTCCCAAGCGCAACTCGCCGCCGCCAAGGCCCAGCTCGTGGCTGCGGAAACTTCGTTGCAACGCACCGCTCTGCTCATCGAGCGCTTGACCGTCAGAGCGCCGCGCGATGGCACGATCATCCAAGTCAACATCCGCGCCGGGGAATACGCGGCCACCTCGCCCAAGACCCCGGCGATGATCCTCGGCGATACGGACAAGCTTCAAATCCGCGCCGACATCGACGAACAAAACGCCACCCGCATCCGCGCTGGGCAACCCGCTTATGGCTATTTGAAGGGCGATCCCACCGTCACCTTCCCGCTAGAATTCATCCGAGTGGAGCCTTACGTGATTCCCAAAATTTCGCTAACAGGCTCTAGCACCGAGCGCGTAGATACCCGAGTCCTACAGGTCATCTACTCTTTAACTCGCCCGCTGGAACCACCACTTTACGTCGGCCAGCAGGTGGATGTATTCATCGAAGCCCCGGATCGCCACAAGCAACCATGAACTCCCGCCTGCTCATTTTTCCCGCCGCTTTGTTCCTAGGAGCCTGCACGCTGGGTCCGGATTTCCAGCTCCCCGGTGCCTCGGGCGGAACGAAATGGAAAGAAGGCCAAGCGACTTCCAACGCCCGCCTACCCGACAACTGGTGGCGGTTATTCAACGACCGCGAGCTCACCCGCTTGGTGGACCGTGCTCTAACGGCCAACAACGACCTCGCCGCCGCCAAAGCCCGCGTCGATACCGCCCGCGCACTCGTCGGGGTAGATCGGGCGAAACTTTTTCCAACGCTCGATCTAGCAGGCTCGGCCGGGATTTCCCGCAGCGCGGCGGATTCCAGCAGCGGCGGCCTGCCGCCCGGGGTCTCCATCGACTTGGAACGGCAGCGCTACCGCAGCACGTTCGATCTCGCCTACGACCCCGATCTATGGGGCCGCAATAAGCGTCTGATCGAAGCATCTTCCGCACAAGCCGCTGCGAGCGAGGCGCTGCTAGACTCACAACGTCTCGGCATCGCCACCGAAGTCGCCCGCCAGTATTTCCTGCTGCGTGGCCTCGATGCGCAGGAATCCGTCCTCAATGACACGTTGAAGGGCCGGAATGATGAGTTCCAAATCCAGAAGTCCAAGGCAGACGCCGGCTTGATCGACGGACTCTCCACCAGCCGCGCCCGCACCGAGTTAGAACTTGCTAACAACGACCTCGCCGTGGTCCAGCGCCAACGCGGCTCTGCCGAGCACGCCCTCGCCGTCCTTTGCGGCGCACGTCCCGCAGATTTCTCAGTCTCGCGCGTGGCGTCCGTTAGTGCGCTGCCGATCATCCGCGCCGGACTTCCCGCAGAGGTTCTAACTCGCCGCCCGGACGTGCGCGCCGCCGAGCAAAATCTCCGCGCTGCCAACGCTCGCAT
>JAYVEJ010000010.1:0-2589 GCA_043748885.1 Luteolibacter sp.
CCGAGTTGATCGCCCATCGCGACGACCGGTCGGCTGACGGTGATGCCGTTGTATTTGCGATTGAAAACTTCATGCAACCCAGCGGCGACGGCGACCAGAGTTTTGCCAGTGCCGGCGTGGCCATAACAGGTGACCAGCGAGATGTCGGGGTTAAGCAGTGCGTCTATCAGGCAGCGCTGGCCGAGGTTGAGCGGCTTGAGCGACTGGCCGTCGGGAATTTTCAGCACCTCGGGAAAATTGAGCCGCACGAAGCGCCCGTCTGCAGCAAGGCGGGCGGGGATGGTTTGTTTTTCACCCGCTCCTAACAAGACGTATTCATTCACCGCCACGCCGTGGATGCGATCTTCTGAAATGGCGATTTCACCTGCGCTGGCGAAACGGTGGAGCTCGCTTGGATCGACCTCGACCCGGCGCACGTCGTAGTTAGAGACCTCGCGCGCATCGACTTTGTCATTGAGATAGTCCTGGCAGTCGATCCCGACGGCGCGGGCCTTGAGCTGCATGTTGATGTCCTTGGTGACGAGGACGACGGGAGCCTTGTTGAACTGCATGAGCAGCAGGCAGGCGGCGAGGATCCGGTGATCGACCCGCTCGCGGTCGGGGAAAACGCGGTGGAAACGGTTGAGGATGTCCGAGTTGTCCGGGCAGCTCGCAGGATCATAAATCACCAAGCGCACGGTGCCGCCGCCTTCAGTGGCGACGCCTTGGGTGACTTTCTCTGAGTTGGAAAACATCTCAGTGAGCCGGCGATGGACGCGGCGGGCGTTTGCTCCGCGCTCAGTTTGCTCGGACTTGAAGCGGTCGAGTTCCGAGAGGACATCGACAAGGATGCAGAGGTGATTTTCCTGAAACCGCTCGAGGGCGGCCGGGTCGTGCAGCAGGACATTGGTGTCCAACACGTAGTTTTTCGCGGTTTGGGTGGGGGCCGTTAGCCCGAAATCGGTGGGCTTGGGTGAGTCGTTGCCCGCTCGCTTCTTCCGGGCTCCGCCTCCATTTTCTTGGGTTTCTTCAAACAATGTGGAGTGACCTTCCTCGGTGCGATGAATCATCGGTGTGGTTGGGGGGTGCTGGGTAGTTTGACGGGTGATAGGGTGCGCCCTGCCAGCCCGTCGCCAGCAAGCACAGTGCCAAATCGTGGCGTCGAATCTTTTCTCCAGTTACTCAAGATACTTTGACTATCTCCAAGCTTGGCGGGATGACAACTTAGAAATCGCCTAATCTGCGGCGGTGAAACATCCTGCGGGCCCAGACGTTATCCTGAATTGCATGTCACTGCCGGTTGCGTCACAATGAACTGTCGTGACAGCCGCGAACCCGTTGACCCGCAACACTTCCCTACTTTTATGAAACCCAACCGACCGCGCTCTGAAAATCCTGCACCCATCGTGAAACGCCCGTCTCCCGATGCCGCGTTGAGGATCGCAGCGATTAAATCCCGGCGGCGAGATCAAATCGCGAGCCAATGGAAGACACTCGTGGCCGGCGTGGTTGTGATCGGCGCCGTGTTCGTCGGTTTGGACCTGACAAAACCCGTGCCGGAGAAATTTGGTCCCGTGGCACCTGCAGCCACGGCCCAACAAGCCCCGCCAGCGCAACCAGCACCGGCACCCGCCGAGAGCGAGGTGACGGAGGACAGCGTTGCCGCGCCGGTCGCCCAAGCGGAAACCAGTGTCGCCACTCCGCCCGTGGTCGGCGTTTCGAAGCCACCGGCACCGGTGGGTCCGGTCGCAGGCGAGGCGGAAAAGTTAGGGAAGGAAAAGGAGCTCGTTCTAACTGGCTTGGATGCCGGGCGGGAAGCTACCCTCACCCGCGACAAGGATCTCTTCAAGCGCGCCATTGAGGGCCAGGCGTGGAATGCTTACTGCGGGCTGCTGGCGAAATCCATCGACGCGGGATTGGCAAGGCTGGGCAAGGGAGCGGGCGTAAACCGCTTCGACGAGGTTTGGAAAGAGCCGTCGCTCTATCAGGCATTTCTGCGCTGGCAGGTGTTAGGCCGGTTGTCCGAGCCAGTGATCGCGGCGCAAGTGACTAACACCTACACGGGCGAGCTGCTGACATGGCTGTGCTACAACACGAGCGCGATGGAAGAGTTCATGCTCACGGTGAAGCCGGAGGATGACGGTGCCAAGGTGCTCAAGTTTCTGATGGATGCGTGGCCTCACACGGCGGGAAAAAGGGAGAAATATTTTCCGCTCGCGCTGGCCTGTGCGGTGGTTTTCGACCACGCAGTGGCGATTCCAAACCCGGTCGGTGGCTCGGCCGCCGAGAATGCGGTGGTGGAACCGATCAATCGCTACCTCTGGTTCATCGAGAAAAATGAGAAGGGCTTGTTAGTCGCGCCGGTCCACCATAGTTCGGCCAGCGATCTGGTGTGGGTCGTCTGCGCGCCGGTTTCCAATTCCGAACTCGATTGGTCGCTCGATAAGATGCACCTGAGTCGGCGGCATTGGGGCAACGCCTACGGGATGATCGAGTATCTGATGGAGCGCGCCGTCAAGGGTCTCAACCCTTACAAGGAATACACCTTCGCCGAGATCCTCAAAGAAGGCGGCATCTGTGGCGACCAATCGTATTTCACCGTCAACACGG
>JAYVEJ010000011.1:0-2586 GCA_043748885.1 Luteolibacter sp.
AGTGGGCATCCCCGGGAAACCCGGCCAGACCCGTGAATTCCGGCTGCTCAATTTCAGCGGTGACGAAAAATCACAAATTTACGCCCAAGTCGTCGATAATAGGACCGGCAACAACGTCCGGACTTTCCTCCTCGGCGACGTCCTGATGCTGCGCAAACCCCTCGTCACGGTGGATCGCTTACAGCGCATGCATGTGTTATTCCTAGCGACTCCGACGATGTGGGTGCATTGCCAAGTCGATTCAGATGGCAAACTGGTGGACCGCCAAATCCATCAACGCGGAACTCAAGGTGACCCGCAGTTGATCACCTTCGGGGACGGTTCCGTCCGAGTGAGTAACAGCGTGCTCTACGACCAAAAGGCCGCGGCTGAGGCCAAGGCCAAGATCCGCAAGGCGTCGGATCGCCCCGCAGTCACCTATTGATGGTGCCCGACCTTAGGTATTTTTACCGGTCCGGTGAATTGGCTTTACAATTTTCAAAAAATATCAACATATGTTAATTGTTTTTCAACTTTAACTCTTTCTTCCAATGAAATCAATTCTTCAATCTTTTGCGCTAGCAGCACTCTGCGTCTTTGGCAGCGCCGCCCACGGCGCAAATTTCCGCACAGTCGTCATCGACGCCGGCCATGGTGGCCACGACAACGGCGGCCAGTGGGGCCGCGTTTATGAAAAGCATCTCGCGCTCGACACCGCGTTCCGGCTTGAAAGCAAACTGAAAGCCATGGGCTATCAAACGGTCATGACGCGCCGCAGCGATTATTTCATCTCGCTGCCCCAACGCGTCAGCACGGGGAACGGCTACCGCAACGCCATTTTCGTCAGCATCCACTACAACTACACTTGGAAGCAGGAAGTCAGTGGCTTGGAAACCTTCTACTCCAGCGAGGAAGGCAGACGCCTTGCTCAGTGCGTGCATAATTGCTTAATCCAGCGCACCCGCACCGTGGACCGCACGGTGAAATACGCCCGTTTCTATGTGATTCGGAATTCGACGCTGCCAGCGATCTTGGTCGAAGGCGGATTCGTCAGCAATGCCGACGAAAGGAGCCGGATGAAATCCGCGTGGTTCCGTGAAACGATTGCGCAAGGGATCGTCGATGGTATCCAGCGCTACCGCCGCGACTGATTGCTGAGAGTTTACGAAAATGGGTGCTGTCACCATCGCTGAAACGCTAGCCATTGAGGCTGCTGCGATGGACAACGGGTGGACCGAAGAACAGCTCCTGAATTTGGCAGGTGAGCGGCTGGGACGCGCGATCGGTCGGTTTTTTCCCCATCCCGGAATGATGGTCGGCTATCTCGGAAAAGGCCATAACGCGGGCGACACCCTAGTCGCGCTGCGGATTCTCCGGGATCAGTTCGGCTGGAAAATTGCTACCCGCCACGCCTATCCGCTGGCCGACTGTGCGCCGCTGAGCCAAAAAAAGTGGGCCGAACTCGGAATCAGACTTCCGCTAGACCGCACCCCAGCATGGCGAGATTTTGAGGGACCGCTGGTTTTGCTAGATGGCCTTGTGGGCAGTGGCACCGCCGGAGCACTGCGCGAGCCATTGCGCAAACTCGCGGTGGAAATGGCCACCCTCCGGCGACTGGCTGGAGCACGAGTGGCTGCCGTCGATATGCCATCCGGTATCGATGCTAACACCGGACTAAGTTCCCCGGGTGCGGTCGTTGCGGATGTCACCTTTATGATCGGCAATCCCAAAGTTGGACTCCTGTGCGGTCATGCCGCGTCCACGACGGGTGCGCTAGCATTGATTCCCGTCGAGCCACTCACCGCCTCTCGAAGTGCCGATCGCGAACTCATCGCGCCGCAAACGCTCGATTGCGGGAAAGGCCCACGTCCCTTCGATTTCCACAAAGGCATGGCTGGGCGAGTGGCGATTCTAGCAGGCTCGCAAGCTTACTCAGGAGCAGCGGTTCTAGCAGCCACCGGTGCTCTCCGCAGCGGCGCGGGATTGATCACACTTTTTGTTCCAGCTTTGGAACGATCCCTGATCGCCAGCAAGTGTCCGCCGGAAATCATCGTCCGTGGCTATCACGACCCGCGCGAAGTTTTGGACTTCCGTTTCGACGCGTTCGTTGCCGGATGCGGACTGGGTGAAATGGCTGACGCGACGGCAGACGGGCTGTTGGAATTGCTTTCGAAATCCACGGTGCCAACGGTGGTCGATGCGGATGCGCTAAATCTAATCGCAAGCCGTGAGCGGACGGACATCCTAACGGAATCTCACCTTCTCACCCCGCATCCGGGAGAGTTTGCCAGACTCGCGCCGGACCTAGCGGATCGCTCGCGCGAGGATGCGGCGCGCTGTTTTGCAGATCGCATCCCGGCGACTCTCTTGCTGAAAGGCAGCCGCACAATCGTCACCCGCAAGGGCGAGCCTCTTTGGTGCAACTCGACTGGCACGCCGGGCATGGCCACCGGCGGCCAGGGCGATCTGCTTGCAGGCGTCATCGGTGCCCGTCTAGCAGTCGGAGATTCACCGCTGGATGCCGCCAGCCTCGCGGCTTGGATTTGCGGGCGCAGTGCCGAGGTCGCCCTGAACGCGCGCAATCTATCTGAAGAATCGCTCACCCCA
>JAYVEJ010000012.1:0-2585 GCA_043748885.1 Luteolibacter sp.
GGTTAGAACCCCCTCATGCGCCGCCTCCGCAAGGATCTGCCTTACACCTTCCGACGCCTCGGATCCGCATGGGGTGGTGGTGGAAATTGCCGCCCGTCATGGGATGCGGGCGATCTTCATGGCGGCTCGCGAGATATTCGAAGTGAGTCCCACGGCGTCGTGGGCGTTGCAAAGCATGGGGGTTTTCTCGGTGGATCGCCATGCCCATGGGAGGACAATGAAGGGCTGTTCCCTCAAGTCATTGGCGGATCGGAGTTCTCATCGAGATCTCCGAGGAATGAACAACGGGAAAAATCTATCTCCTACCCGCAACCCAAAAACACCAACCAAACTAATAGCAATCCTCTAGCAGCCAAGATCTCAATCAGACGATTTTACAGAAAAAATTTGCGCGGCCCATCGCCAGCATCCCTGGCTTCACCGCTTGGGCATCGGTTAGCATCCGCGGTTCAGAATGCACGCGCTCCCGGTCCTAGTTTTCAAGAAATTAGCGGAACCGTGTCCTTTCCCGTAAACGCCGTTCGTCGTATTCCTGACAGGCGATTGCCCATCGCCCGGAATCCTCCTCGAACCTCATGAGAACCCAAATCTTCATCAAGCGAACCATAAACCTCACGCCACCATGATCCTTAAAATACTCATCGGCTTTGCGCTCGTCATCGCCATCTTACTCATCGTCGTCGCCCTGCAGCCCGCCGCCTACCGTGTCGAGCGAAGTGCTACCATTGCCGCCACGCCGCAGGCACTTTTTGACCAAGTCATTGACCACAAGAAATTCCAAAAGTGGAACCCCTGGGCCAAGATGGACCCGGACTCAAAGACCACCTACAGCGGAGCCGAGTCCGGTGTAGGTGCTGTGGCGAGCTGGGTCGGAAAAAAAGTCGGTGAAGGCTCCTCCACCCTCACGGAAAGCAAGCCCGGCGAACTCGTGCGCCAGCGCATGGACTGGAAGAAGCCTATGGAAAGCGTGAGCACCGTGGATTTCACGTTCAAGCCCGTGGGTGATAAAACCACCGTCACTTGGGCCATGTATGGCGAAAATGGTTTCATGGGAAAACTCATGAGCCTCTTCATGAGTTGCGAGAAAATGTGCGGCCCGGAGTTTGAGAAGGGTCTTGCTGACCTCGGGAAAGTCGTCACCAGCCCACCCGCCAAGTAGCAGCAATTTACACCCAACAGTCGAACTAACGATGAGAGAAATCTTTGCCATTACCCAAGTAAACCTGAACGAGACGCGAAGCACGCCGATGTGTGTCCTCATCAACAGCTATCGCCCCACAATCAACCCAACATCCCCATGATCGAAACACCACACCTCATCACGACCACACCTCAGCACACCGCAGTCATTCATTTGAAACTGGCCATGTCAGAAATGATGGAGCAGTTCGGCCCCACCGTTGGTGAATTGATCGCCGCTGTGGCTGCACAAGGTCAGCAACCTGCGGGTCCAGTGTTTGCCCACCATCTCTCGATTGCCCCCGATTGCGATAGCGTGCCGGAGACCTTTGACTTCGAACTCAGCGTGCCGGTCGCCACGCCGGTCATCCCCAGCGGTCGCATGAAACCCAGCACCACGTCTTCCGTTAGAGCTGCCAAAACAGCTTATTACGGACCCTTCGAAGGACTGCCCGCCGCGTGGAGCGAGTTCATGACTTGGATCAAATCCCAAGACCTCAAGCCCGCGATGGACCTCTATGAAATTTACGTCACCGGGCCAGCGAGCAGCGACGATTCGTCCACTTGGCGCACCGAGTTCATTCGCCCGCTGCTTGGTTAAAGTCGTCACCGAAAACAATTTCATCACAACCGACTAATACCATGACCGCACCTAACACCTACCCGCCATTCAGTCCCTACCTCACCGTCAAAGACGCGAGCAAGGCCATTGAGTTCTACGCCGCCGCCTTTGGAGCCACCGAGCTGTTTCGCCTCAGCGACCCGGCCTCGGGCACCATCGGCCACGCCGAGATCATGCTCAACGGCAGCCACATCATGCTCGCTGATGAGAACCTCGCTTGGGGTAGCAAGTCACCGCAAACTCTCTCTGGCACCCCTGTGAAACTCTGCCTCATGGTTGAGAACACCGATGCTGCGGTGGAACGCGCCAGCGCTGCCGGAGCCACCGTGGAGATGCCGCCCGCCGACATGTTTTACGGCTTCCGCTGCGCTAGCCTCCGTGATCCATTTGGTCATCAATGGATGGTCCAGCACGAGATCGAAAAAGTCTCGCCCGAGGACATGCAAACCCGCTGGGCCGCCATGCTCGCCTCCGGCGCCGAGTGCCCGGCAGCTCAAGAGTAACACCATGAGTTCATCCACCAACTACCTCGTCATTTCACGCGGCCAGTGGGACAAAGATGCCTCGAAGGAAGACATCCAGCAAGCCATCGACGAGTTCTACCTTTGGCTCACCCGCTGCATCGACGAAGGGCGCATGAAAATGGGCAGCCGACTCGCCAATGAAGGTGCCACCGTCTCCCACGCAGGCATCACCACCGACGGCCCCTTTGGCGAAGGCAAGGAAGTCATCGGCGGCTACTGGTGGATCGTCGCCGAGAGCCTTGACGAAGCGGCGGCACTGG
>JAYVEJ010000013.1:0-2580 GCA_043748885.1 Luteolibacter sp.
ACAGTCAGATCGTTGAGCCTATTTCCCACACGGGGCGTCCAGTTTGCGGGCGTCCCGTTTTTTTGGGATGAACATCCGCCGTCGCGCCTCCCACCTTCGATCACCTAGAATTTCTTATGCATCGCATTGCCCGTTTTCTTGCCGCCATTTTCATCTGCACCGCCAGCTTGCACGCCCAGTTAGGAAAAACTGCGTCGGACGCGCAATTGTTAGCCGGAGCCATTTCCATCGCTCCCGGCAAGACCTTCACCGTGGCCTTGCAGCTCGCACACCCCGAGGGGTGGCACAGCTATTACAAGAATTCCGGCGGGGTCGAACTCCCGCCGATCGTGGAGTGGGAGCTGCCAGATGGATTCACCGCCGGGCCGCTCCAGTGGGCGGTCCCCGAGGTCAAGGACGGCTACTTCGGAAAAAGTTTTGTCTATCCGGGCAGCCCGGTTTTCCTGACAGATATCAACGCGCCCGCCTCGCTGATGGTGGCTGGTTCGGTCACCCTGACCGCCAAGGCCAAGTGGCAAATCTGCAAAGATAGCTGCATCAACGAGGAGAAATCCTTCACCCTCGTTCTGCCAGTCACCGCCGGCGGGGAGGCGGATCCAGCGAACGCCTCCGTCATTGAGAAAGCCCGCAACCGCCTGCCGTCGCGCATTCCAGCGCTGAAAATCACCGCGCAATCCTCTGGCGGCGATATTCAACTGCGGATCGCCCCCGCCAGTGCGCTCAAGGGCACTCCCACCGATTTCATTCCTAACCAACCCTTCCTCCAACCGGCCAGCGGCGGCGGCAGCATCCAGCGCGATGGCGATGCTTGGCTGGTCAACTTGAAGCGAATCAAGATCGACGCGTTTGAAAAAGCCATTCCCCAAGGTAAATCGCTATCCGGGATTCTAGCAGGACCGACTGCCGTGGAAATTCCAGACACCACCATCGGCAGCCCACCGGCCAAGTCGCTGCCATTTTCGCAGTATCTACCCATCCTCGGCGGCATGTTGTTAGGCGGGCTGATCCTCAACCTAATGCCCTGCGTGTTCCCGGTGATCGGCTTGAAAATCATGGGTTTCGTCCAACAAGCCGGCGAGCACCGCAGCAAGATCGCGCTGCACGGCGTCATGTTTGCAGTGGGCGTGCTGGCCTCCTTCGGCGTGATCAGCGGGATTTTATTCGCCGCCCGCGCCGCTACCGGAAATTCGATCGGCTGGGGCTATCAGCTCCAGAATCCGTGGATTATCCTTACCTTGATGCTGCTCATGTTCGTCCTCGCGCTCAACATGTTTGGCCTGTTCGAACTCGGCACCTCCGCCACCTCCGTCGGTGGCTCGTTGCAATCCAAACAAGGACTCGGCGGCTCATTTTTCTCAGGCGTCCTCGCCACCATCGTCGCCACCCCTTGCTCCGCGCCATTCCTGGGAGTGGCGATCGGCGCGGCCATCGCCTTGCCCGCTTTCCAGTTTTTCGCCGCCTTTGCCGCGATGGCCATCGGGCTCTCGCTGCCCTATCTGATTCTATCAATGTTCCCTGGCTTGATCGGCTTGCTCCCCCGGCCCGGCGCGTGGATGGAGAGTTTCAAGCAAGCGATGTCGTTCTTCCTGTTCGCCACCGCCGGTTACCTGTTGTGGGTTTACGCCGGGCAAATCGGCTTGGACAACCTGTTAGGACCGATCTTCGGACTCAGCGGCATCGCCGTGGCCGCTTGGATTTACGGTCGCTGGAATCTGCCCCATCGCCCGCAACGGACACGCCTAACCGCCATCGCTCTAACCGCTCTATTTGCCATCGGAGGATTCCTACTCGTCAAACCGCCAGAGAAATCTGCTCTCACCTGGGAGCCTTGGTCGCAGGAACGCGTCGATGCCTTGCTGGCGGCGGGCACTCCGGTTTACATCGACTTCACTGCGCAGTGGTGCGCCACCTGCCAGGTGAACAAGCGGACGGCCTACAGCAAGGAAGTCATCGCGCTGATGAAGCAAAAAGGCGTGGTCGCGCTCAAGGCAGACAAGACCAACCCGGATCCGGCAATCGAAGCGAAACTCCAGGAACTCGGACGCACGGCCATCCCTGTGAACGTCCTGATCGTCCCAGGAAAAGAGCCGATCATCACCCCCGCCAACCTGTTCTCCGGCTATTTGAAAGAGCTGTTCACCCGGGAAATCCCCGCAAAAGCCGCTGCGCAATAGTTGAGGTTTTCTCTGCCGGGAATCAGCGATGATAGATCTTCGTTAGGCCGTTTGCCGGGAAGTAATTGCAGGATTCCCTTCGCCCCGCGTCACCAAAGACCTGCCCAGAGTTCTCAAAATTCGAGTCTATTTGTGCTCATGCGCGGTCGACTTTTCTAAACGGAGTGGCCCCGACTCTCCGACCCCTCAATTCCCCCAGATCGCCCTCGCGCTGGTTGCCAGCCAACGGTGTCCAACATTGGAGTCATGAGATGGCATAGATCTTGGCGAGACGCGCTAGGGCTTGGGGCCAGGAGCGCGTGCTACCCAAATGATTTTTCAACCAGCGGATGAATTTCACGGTGCGTTGAGTGAGGCGCTGGATGGCCGTTTGAAAATCTGTTAGTCCGCCGCATCCCTTGCTCTT
>JAYVEJ010000014.1:0-6841 GCA_043748885.1 Luteolibacter sp.
CGCTGCTTTTCACCGCCTGATAGTTTCACGCCGCGCTCGCCGACGTTGGTGTCGAGTTGCTCGGGAAGTTCTCTAACGAAGCTGTCGGCATGGGCGGCATCAAGGGCGGTCCACAAGTCGGCATCGGTGGCGTCGCGCTTGGCGAGTTGGAGATTCTCACGGACGGTGCCATTGAAGAGAAACGGCTCCTGAGTCACGTAGGCAAGCCGCTCGCGCAATGACGACTTCGCAAGCGTGCCGATGTCGATTCCGTCGATGGTGATGTTTCCCGAAGTGGACTCATAAAACCGCGCTAACAGCGAGAGCACGGTGGTTTTCCCCGCGCCCGTCGAGCCGACTAGCGCGATGGTTTGGCCGGCCAGCGCATCGAGCGTGACGCCATGCAAGGTCGGTTGATCCTGATAGGCAAATGAGACTTTCTCGAAATGCACATGCCCGGCGATGGTGGCGGGAAGCTGCGCTCCGCCGGTGGAGTTTGCCTCCTCCTCGGAGTCTAAAATTTCGAACACTCGGTCCGCCGCCGCTCTGCCTGATAGGATCATTTGGTTGAGCGAGTTCAGGCGGTCGATCGGTTCGTAGAAGAGTGATAGAAACAGCAAGAACTTCGTGAAATCTCCTATCGTCAGTTCGCCGCGCATCACCGCACCGCCGCCGAAGGCGAGGACTAACACATAGCCGGTCATCCGCAGGAACGACATGCCGGGCGAGTAGATCGCCCACCACTTCATCATCCGCAGCGAGGCGATCCGCAGCAGGTCGGAAAACTGGTTGAAGCGGGCGTGTTCATCAGGCTCGGCCGCGTAGGCTTTGATTTGGCGCACGCCGGAAATGTTATCATGCAGCAGCGCGTTGAGATCCGACGCGGCGTCGCGTTGGTTGCGGTAGCGGTCGCGGCCTTGGGTCGAGTAAACCCACGCGCCCAGCGCGAGAAACGGCACTGGCAAGGTGGCCCACGCCGCCACCGCCGGATTCAGATAGAATAGAAAAATCCCGATGCCGATGACTTGCAGTGCCGCGATGAGACCTTGCTCCACGCCGTCTATCAGCACCCGCTCCATGTTCGTCACGTCCTCGACCACCCGCGTCATAATGTCGCCGGTGCGCCGCGTATCGAACCACTGGAGAGGCAATCGCTGGATCTTCTCATAGAGGTCCGAGCGGATGTCATAAATTACTTTCTGTTCGAAAATGTTATTGATGAAGATGCGAACGGAGTTGAGGCCATCTTTTGCGAGAAACCCGAGCAATGCCGCGATAATCCAAAACGAAAACTCCCCGTGCCGCGCAGGATTGGGGATAATTTTATCGATCACATAACCGGTCGCGTTCGGGAACACAAACACCGCTAGAGTCATTCCCACCGCGCAGAAAAGTTGCGCGGCTGCTAGGCCCGGGTAGTGACGCAGGTAAGAAAAGACGCGCAAGATCGACTTCATAAGACGCGGAGACCGATGTCCCGATGTGGGTGCTTTGTAAAGGCAAGGTCGAACGAAGTTTGAAACTCGGTGAAATTTGGGATTGCGGAGGTCAATTCGACCTTCCTAGTCTCTGGCCACTCACGGAATTCAAAGCTCACAAAAAAACCCCATGGCCAACGTCTTCGGAATCCTCACAGCTATTGTCCTCGCCCTCGCGGCCTTCGTTGCTTTTAAAAATAAGGAGCACTACGCGACTAGCATCGAACAAACTAAAACCCAGAAAGAGAACCTCACGACGAGTGAGGCGCGGCTAAAAGCGGCACAAGATGTTCTAACCGCATTGCCAGTCGAAATCTCTGGAGTGGATGCGGAAGTTGAAAAGTTGTCCACCGCCGAAGCGACCCAGAAGAAGGCCAACGACGACCTCACCGCCAAGGTGAAGGAAAAGACTGACAAGATCGTAGCTAACAAAGAGAAGCTCGACGACATCCGCGCGAAGACCGAGAAATCCGGTAACATCAATGAACTGGCCGCCAAGCTGCGCGCCACCAGTGCCGAGCTCGTGGAGTTGGCCGTGTCGATCGACGGAGCCACTGGCAAGCTTGCCAACCTAACGGCTCAGAATTCCGCGAACGATGCCCAAGTCAATGCTGCCAAGGATAAGTTTGATAACTACACCAGCGGCCAATCGCTTCCCGCGCTAAACACCCGGATTCGCTCGATCTACCCGAACTGGGGCTTCGTGACCCTCGCCTCTGGCAACAACGCGGGCGTCGTGGCGAACTCCACTCTCAATGTGGTGCGCAACGGTGAAATAATCGCGAAGCTGCTCGTCACCGCCGTCGAAAGCAGTTCCGCCTCCGCCAGCATCGTCCCAGATTCCCTAGCTGCAAACGCCACCCTCATGGTCGGCGATCGCGTGGTCCCCGCCCCGAAAGCCGCCAAATCCTCCAGCAACTGATCCTCGGATTCCTCGTAAAAACCCCTTTAAGGATAACTCATGAAAGCCATTCTCTACGTCGTCGCCATTGTCGTTGCCTGCGGCGCTGCCTTTTTCTCAATGAAACATTCCGGCAAGTTCGAAACTCTCGAAAAAGACCGGACTGAGACTATTTCAAAAATCAAAGAAACCACGACCAAGACCGAAGGTGCCGACAAGAACATCAAGGATGAGAAAGCGAAACTCGCGACCTCTCAGGAAAAACAAGGACTGCTAGAACAAAGTGTTTCCTCCCTCAAGTCCGCCGGCAGCGCTCTCACCAGCGAGCTTTCCAAACTGGATGGTGACCTGAAAGTCCAAGACGACGAATTCGCCCAGCTCGCCAAAGCCCTCGAAGAGGTCAACGACATCCTGAAAAATCTCGGCGGTGGGGTGACGCTCGAAACCTTGCCGGAGAAAATCACCCAGATCGAGGACGACAAAAAAACCAAGCAAGCGAAGTTCGAAGAACTCCAAACCTTGATTGGAGGAGCCGAGAAAACCTTGGCAACCGGTCGCGCCGAATTGGACCGCCTTGGCAAGCGGGTGATCGAGCGCAGTTCACGGATCGGTGGAAATTCGATGGAAGCGGTCGTCACCGCCGTGAATCAAGAATGGGGATTCCTCGTGATCGGCGCGGGATCAAACTCCGGCTTCACCCCGCAGACCAGCTTGTTAGTCCAGCGCGATGGCCGCAAGATTGGCCGCGTCCGCCCTTCATCCATCGAGCCCACCCAGACGATTGCTGAGATCGATCTTGAGAGCCTTGCCCCAGGAGTCCGGCTCCAGCCGGGTGACCGGGTGATCCTCAGCAAGCCGAGTTCTAACTGATCACCGCTTATTTCTTTCGAATCGCTCCGCAGGCTTGCAAGCTGCGGGGCTTTTTTTATCTTCGCCCCATGAACCGCCCACTCTCTCTGCTGCTGCTGATTCTCGCCACCGGCTCCGGATTTTCTTCGTGTGCAGATAAGGCGGAGAAACCCCCGGTAGGCCCGGTTTCCGACACCAGCAAAATGCCATGGAACAGTCCAGTCGCCGGACAAGGGCAAGGTCAGTTCGGCGCGATGCCGCAGAACCAATATCGCCGCTGATCCCGCTCAGTCCCGGTGATAGGGCGAGCCGCTTTTCAAAGTGGCCACCCGATAGAGTTGCTCTAGCAGCACCAGCAGCGCGAGTTCGTGTTGCAGCGTGAAGGGCGAAAGCGTGAGGACCAGATCGCACTTTTCCCGCAGCTCTGGGTTGTGGCCATCCGCCGCACCGATTAGAAATGCCACGGTTTTCACGTCGCCCCGCATTTCTAACGCTTCGAGTTTATCGGCAAATTTACGGGTCGTCAGGCACTCGCCGCGCTCATCGAGCGCCACCCGGAAGCAACCGCGCGAGCATTCTAGCAGGCGGGCGGAAACCTCGTCGCAGCTGCCCGCTTTGATCACCACCAACTCGTGCCCGCCCGCCCGCCTGAGCCGTTTTAAATACTCATCCACGCCAGCCTTGGCGTAGGCGAGCGCGGGTTTACCGGCGACGATGAGACGGATTTGCATGCAGCGGATCGGAGCTTGCCCGTGATCGCTTGCCCCGCCAACGTCAAGTCATGATGAAACCTCTAGCCGGTCCTTTGATTCTAGCTCTTGCCTCCTGCTCCCACGGTCCTGGGCCGCTCACCCCCACGACCAAGGTCGAGCGGCAAATGGTCGGCCTGCTCGAGAAATTCGACCGCTGGGATGACAACGGCGACGGCTACCTCACCGCGCCAGAACTCAAACCTGCGGCGAAAATTAGCGGCCAAGCACCCGCCAAGATCGTTGGGTTTTACGACACCAATCACGACCACAAAGTCTCTCTGCAGGAAGCCCAAGACGGATTCTCCCGCGCCGATGAAGCCGAATTGAAAGCCAAGCAGTGAGCGCCATTTACGAGTCTGACAGAATCCTCGCGGAGTATCTGTTATTCCACTTCGGCGCGGCTGAGGAAATTCTAACGCCTGACCGCTCGTGGCCGGCCGGAATGCGCGAGGCGGTGGATTTCCCCATCCGCACCGCCGCCCATTTCGCACCACACCTCGTGCAACGCGGACTCGATCTCGGCTGCGCCGTCGGTCGCTCGGCGTTTGAAATGTCCCGCCACTGTGAAGAGGTGATCGGCATCGACTTCTCCCACGCCTTCATTCACGCCGCAGAAGCCCTGCGAAACGGGGGAATTCTAACTTACGACCGCCGTGAAGAGGCGGCGCTCGCCACGCCCCTTGCAGCACGTCTCCCCGCCGGGGTCGATCCGGCGAGGCTCGTTTTCCAGCAAGGCGACGCGATGGCGCTGTCGGATGATCTTGGGCAATTTGATCGCGTCCACGCAGCCAATCTCCTCTGCCGCCTGCCGGACCCTAACCGCTTGTTAGCCCGCCTTCCCGCCCTAGTAAAGCCCGGCGGCGAACTGGTCCTAGCCACGCCTTGCACATGGCTTGCAGAGTTCACCCCGCCGGAAAATTGGCCAACTGGCGGAACCTTCGATTGGTTGCAAGCGACGCTCACCCCGGCCTTCACATTGGTGCTTTTAACTGACGAACCGTTCCTGATTCGGGAGACCGCCCGCAAGTTCCAATGGACCACCTCACAAGTCACCGTCTGGCGGCGCAACTGAGGAACTGATGCTCTATAAAAAAGGAGTGACGCAATCGTGCGCCACTCCTCTCACAGATCGATGAGTTATATAATCAATCTTCGACCTCAAACTTGACGGATGGGATCTGGATGGAATCCACAATCTTATACGTTTTGTCCACGGCCACAACATTGCTGCCAGCCACATAGTAACGCACGCCGCCACTGGCTGAAGGCATCACATTAACAAGTTCTGGCGGAGCTTCGACGAGATAGGGACGTTCCTTTTCGGTGACGACGATACCCGGTGCGATCCGAGTGGTCCGCCATGCCGCCGGAATTTCCTTCATCTTCATCTTCGTCACCCATTGCGGAGGAAGACCATGCGGATTGGTTTTATAGGTATCAAAATACTTAACCACTTTTGTCCGCGCCTCGGGATTGAAAGTTGTGGTGGTGGTTTCAGTTTGAGTCACGCTGCCATCCGTGTTTTTGGTGACTTCGGTTTTCTTCTCGGTCTCGGTGGTTTGGGCGGACAAGGGGAGGATATACCCCAGTGCCACAACACCGATTGCTTTGACGATTGCTTTCATGATTTGTGTTTCTTGGTTTTCGATTCCGCCTGCCCATCAGCTCGGATGAGTTCCGGCCGGGTGACGTGATGCCACCTTTTGCACAACCCATGCCAAACGACTCAATCCCAACAACGGCAAGGAAAACCCGGGTTTCATGGGCGGTCCGAATGACCTGCTAGATGCAAATCACCCCGTCATTTCCCTCGCGGATAGGCACTTTGCAATTCGCTCAATCCCTCATTCATTCCGAGAGTGAGTTTTATGATTCAAAGTGGGTCGCTTCCGTTTCAATAAGTATAACTCGACTGGTGGGCGTTTTCGTCGGCCCATTGGTAGATCATCCGGCGGGAGGCGGCGTCATTTGCCGAGAGAGTTTCTAGCATTTCACGATGCCGCTGTAGCTCCACGCGGAGTCCTCGTTTGAGCGTTGCCGGGGTGGCGAGGGTGCCGTAGTAGGGATGCCGGAAACGCTGGAGCGGCCCGTATTGTGGCTGGTCTAGCAGGTGGTGGGTTTGGCGCTTGAGATCTTCGATCTGCTCCTTGAGAACCATGCAGTAAACCTTGAGCTTGGCGTCGCCTGCGGCGGCGATGTTAGTGGCTTCCTCGCCGAGCCATTCCATTTCTAACTGGAGAATTTCCCGCAGGTCGGCGGCGGCGTAGGCGGTGTTAAGGCGCTGCATCCAGATTTTTTTGTGCTCCTTGAGAAGCGGATCCGGTTCGAGATCTGGGTGGAAGGCTTTGGCGAGTTGTTTGAATAGGGATTTGAGATCGCGGTTTTTGGCGTCCTCCTGTTTGAGGCGTTTGCGCTCGCGGTTGGCCTCGATTTTGGAGGGTTTGCAATGAGGCATGGCGACGGATTCGACTTTGTTTTGGCAGGCCGCATTGGCCGCTGCCAAGCGCTCGCCCGCCAGCCGTTCGAATTCCTCCGGATTGCCGTGCGGATCGAGGTCGCTGAGGTCCAGCTCGACACCTGCTTCACGCGCCGCTTGTTCTAACATTTCTAAGATAAAATCGAATTCCTCTTCCTTTCTCTCCTTCTGCCGCTGGTCGGCGGCATTGGGACCGAGCTTGTGGACGATGGCCTCCAGCTTGGCGATTTCCTCGTCGCTGAGGCCGACGGGGTCAGCAAGCAGTTCGCCCGCTTTACCACTGAGTAGATCCCCGAACCAGCTGCGGCGCGTGGCTGTTAGTTTATGGATCTCCATGGCTTTCACGCCGCTGAAAACGAGATCCCGGCTGACGCGTTTGAGCTGCTCGATGAGCGGCATGAGGTCG
>JAYVEJ010000015.1:0-6839 GCA_043748885.1 Luteolibacter sp.
TCGGTCCCCGATGACGGTCGCCTCGCGACCCTCCGATCCGACGTGGATGCTCGCCGCTCCGAGCTCAACCGCCAGCGGATCGCCATGGGACTGAGTCCCGTCGAAGGAGTCTCCGAGCCGATCGAAGACATCGCCTCGCGGCTGAAAAAGGACGCGAATTCACTCGTCGGTCTAGCGGCTAGATTTCAGCAGATGATCGAGGAAAAGGACAAGCTGCTCACCGCCAGCAATTCAGAAATCCTCCGTGCCGAGAAACTCCGGCAGAGCCTTTTCGCCGAAAATAGCCGTCTCCAGAGCGATCTCAACCGCGCCTTGATCGGCGGCTCCGATGCCGACCGCCTCCGCGGTGATCTCGCAGATCTCAAGGCCCAGCGCGACGCGCTCGGCGATGATCTAGCAGCTACCCGCCAGAAAATGCTGACTGCAAGCGGCGGCCCATCAGCAGAAGATTTCGCCGATCTCAAACGCCGCTTCGATGAAACGTTGCGCGCCAAGGAGTTCTTCGAATCCCGCGTCCAGGAGCTGGAGGGCGCTTTCACGAAGCCTAAACTCTTTGCCAGTTCGGAAAGCGAATTGCTGCCCGCTGCCGTGGAATTGTTCCGCAGCCTGCGCTTGTTAGAGGGCCAGCCCGACTCGGAAATTTCCTCCGCCTACAGCAGCCTAGCCGTGAAACTCGGTGCGGATGTTAGGAAGACCCTCAAGTTCGCCACCGGCTCCAGCGCCTTGTCTGCGGCGGATGAGGAAGCGATCCGCCACCTCGTCGCAGAGATTCCAGATGGCGATCTCATCCTGACCATCGGCTACGCGTCGGAGACCGGCAATGTCGATGCCAACCGCATTCTCTCGTCGGATAGAGCCACCGCCGCAGCGCAGTTGATTACGTCCGTGAAACGTCCCGGCCAATTGACCCAAGCCGTTTATCTTGGCCCGACCGACCGTTTCGGCAGTCGCATCCCGGAGAGCAACCAGCTCGTCGAGATTTGGCACATCCGCAAAAAGTGAGGTGCTAGAAAGTGGCTGGAGCGTCCCGCTCCAGACCGTTGCGAGAGGCGTCCCGCCTCTTGTTATTTCTCGCGCCACATCTCGCACGCATGAGCTGCGAATCCCGCGCCAAACGCGGTCAACCACAGCCGCCGGTCGTCCGCCCGCGCCTCAGTTAGCCTACGTTCCAGCGCGAACATCACGGATGGACTGCTCATGTTCCCATGGTCGCGCAGCACCCCGCGGGTTTCTATCAGCTCGAAGGGCAGCACGTTTTCTAACGCCTCCACCACATCGCGGCCACCGGAGTGGGCGAGCACTTGATCCGGCTCGGCGGTGCGCAGCGCGAACAACTCCGCCACCGCCTCGGCAGCCAGTGCTGGCACCGTGCGATGCAGTTGGTTCTTCAGTTTGCCGTCCGAGTTCACAAACCGAACTTTCTCGCGTTCCGCCGGGCGATGAGTGGTGGTGAAATGCCCCGCTTGCCACTCGCCGGGCGCGCCATTGGCCGTCCAGATCGCCGCCGCCGCGCCATCGCCGAACAGGCAGAGGCTGATTAAAACTCCCGGATCATCGTTGGCGAAAAACGCTGCCGAGCAAATTTCCACCGCCACCGTCGCCACCACGGCTTGGGGATTTGCTGCTAGAAATCCGTGCGCCGTGCGCAGCATCGGAATCGCCGCGCCGCAGCCTTGCCCCACCAGATCGGATAGAAACACGTCGTGGCGCAGCCCGGCTTGCTCCGCCAGATGGCTCGACACGCCGGGGCAAAGGTAGCCGGTGCAGGTGCAGACAAACAGCGCGTCCACGTCGCCCGCGACCTTTCCGGCTTTGCGCAGTGCATCTAACAATGCGGTGGCCGCCAATGCCGGAGCCTCGCGCTCGAAGTTGTTATTCAGCGTTTCCGCACTGTCGCCGAAGGGTGCGATGATCGAGTCTAGCGCGAGGTTCCGCCGGGTAATTCCCGAGGTGCCGTTGCAGAAAATTTTCTCCATCAGCGCCACCGATCTGGGTTTGAGGGTGGCGAGGAAATTGCCCCGCTGCATCGCGTGCCAGCAGTCTTCCTGGGTGAATGAGTTAGGCGGGACGGCCGTGGCGAGTGAGCGGAGATACATAAATTTCTAGCGGATCAGGGCGAGCATCGGTTGAAATGGGAGCAGACGGGCGCGGGCCATGCATTGCAACAGCGATCTCCCGCCCGCCTCTAGCAAAAGCGGGTGCAGCATCCCGGCCACGGCCAGCCTACATTTGAATTTCCGGGCCACTGCGGTGCGCACGCTGTTCGCTGCGGCTTGCCACGACCGTTCGCCCCGTGACCACGCGGCCAGCGGGCCGAGTGCGCATTCCGCGGCTTGGAAAGCCATCGACATTCCATTGCCGGTGAACGGCGGGATCATGCTTTCCGCATCGCCCAGCGTGAGCAAACCGGGGATCGCCACTTGCCGTCCGAGTTCGAATCCGGCCACGGCGGAAAAGGAGCCGTCCCGCCACTCGGCGGCTCGCAAGGCAGCGGCCAGCCGCAGATTTCCTCCCGCCT
The DNA here is from genome assembly GCA_043748885.1 of Luteolibacter sp. Classification (GTDB taxonomy): domain Bacteria; phylum Verrucomicrobiota; class Verrucomicrobiia; order Verrucomicrobiales; family Akkermansiaceae; genus Luteolibacter. Next base: position 2,519 of record JAYVEJ010000015.1, read on the forward strand.
CCAGATAGGCGGTTAGTAATCCCGCGCCGCTGGCTTGGAGCGTCCGGTCGAGCCGGAATAAGCCGCACACATTCGTCCAGCCATCCTCCACGCCCGCCAGTCCGGCGTAGCCGTTTGCCCCCGCGTGCATTTCCAAATCCGCCGCCATCGGCAGGTTTCTCAGATGCGCCTTGAGGCCGATCCAGCGCCCGTTGCGGGGCCGCCGTCCCGCGCTCCAGACCAGTCCATCTTGCGCTTCGGGCCGAGCACGCACGCCGGTTCTAACATTCACCCCAGCGGCCACCGCGAGCTGCCGCAAGCGTTCGTCTAACCGGTAGCGGGAAATCCCGAGCGCCGGCGCTTGCAACTCGTCCCGGTGGATCAGCCGCCCGGCTTCATACCAGCCCAGCGACCTCTGGCGGCGGGCGTCCTCGAATGCTCCGGCGATTCCTAACGTCGTTAGAGTTTCCGCCGTCACCCCGGAAATAAACTCCCCGCACACGCGGTGGCGCGGGTAGTTCCCTGCTTCTAATACCGTCACCGGCACCGCATGCTGGCGCAAGCCCACTGCCAGTGACAATCCCGCCAACCCTCCGCCTGCTATGGTGATTTCCCGCCTCAAGTTCGGCAAACTATCACGCGTCTGGCCCCGCGCCATGTGGAACTTTCGCGAGTCCGCCAGCGGCCCGCAGCCAGTCCCAGCAAGCGACTGATTTCCCCCGCAGCGAACCCCGCCCGGATGCTGACATGCAGGTCGTGCCGCGTCACTCGGTTGATCCACGGGTGCAGCGTGCCGCCTAACAAATGAGGCAGTCTTGCTCGATCAGGCTCGTTGAACACTAGCAGCTCGAAATTCTCAAACCACTTGCCCAAGGTTGTTAACGCGTCGCCCTCGAAGTGATGCAGGAACAAATTTGCCACCAGCACTCCGCCGCTCGCCGGTGCTGGACTCCCAAAAATATCCCCCTGCCGCCACTCGACGCGCGCCGCCAATTTCGATGGCCGTGGCGCGAGATCGTAAGCCGTCACGGACGCCTGCGGAAGCAACGCCGCCAGTTTGTTGCAAAGCATCCCATCGCCCGCGCCAATCTCCACGATGCTGCGGTTCGACTCGTTGGGAAATTGGCGAACAGTCCGGCACACCCAGCGCTCGTTCCCCATCAGGAAATTGATCCGCCGCAAGTCCCGGCGGCTGCGCTGCGCCTCAGGATCAGCGGCAGGCATGTGATCTAGCAACTCGGGAATGACAACGCGTGGAAACATCAGCGGTCAGGCTAACTGCGGCTAGTTTTCTCACAATGAAGAAGATTTTTTCCGTAAGGGGCGTACAAAAATGTCCAACCTCCTTACCGGAATGTCATGACTTGCTGGCCAGATGCATCTCCGTCTATTCTCCGCCCATGCCGCCGCCACGCCGACCGATCCAGCCTCAAAAAGGGCGCAAGCCCTCGCCGCCTTCCAAGGATCGCGGTTGGGATCCGGTGGCTGCTTGGTATGACAAACTCGTCGGCGAATCTGGCTCGGACTACCACCAGAACGTCATTCTGCCCGCCGCCGTGCGGATGCTCGCGCCGCAATCCGGCGAGTCGATCATCGACATCTGTTGTGGCCAAGGCGTGCTGATCCGGCCGCTGCTAGAGGCGAAAGTCGGTAAGTTCACCGGCGTCGATGCAAGTCCGCGCCTGATCGAATCTGCGAATGCCCGCCACGGTGGCGACCCGCGTGTTTCCCTGATCGTCGCCGACGCGTGCTTGCCCGGCGCTTGGTCTAACGGCGACCACGACGCTGCCACCTGCATCATGGCCGTCCACGATGTGCCGGATATAGTTAGTCTTTTCTCTAACCTCGCCCGCGCCCTCAAGCCCGGCGGCCGAGCGGTGATGGTCTTCATGCATCCGTGCTTTCGCATTCCCCGCAAATCTCACTGGGGCTGGGACGCCGATCAAAAGATCCAGTACCGCCGTCTCGATAGCTACGCCACGCCGTTAGAAATTCCGATCACCACCCACCCGGGAAAGGGGACTGGCGAGCAAACTCATTTTCACCACCGCCCGCTGGCCGATCTTCTAACCGCCATGGGAATAAGCGGCCTCGGCGTGACCGCTTGCGAGGAACTCTACAGCCACCGCCGCTCGCAAGGCTCCGGCCCATTCAGCAAAGCCGAGCACGCCGCCGCCGAAGAGTTCCCACTGTTCCTCGCGCTCAAGGCGGTTAGAGTCTAGCACCGACAACAAAGGGCGGACATTTCTGTCCGCCCCCGTTCGTCCCCGGATCACTCAATTCACCACGATTTGCCGTGGCTTGGCTTCGTCTCGCACCGGCACTTGCAGGGTCAGTACGCCGGAGGCGAGGGTGGCAGTGGTCTTGGTGCCGTCGAGCCGGGCGGTTAGACGGAGGTCGAGGCGGTGGTGTATCGGCGAGTCGGCATCGCGGCGCGTGGCTTCGATGCGCAGGCTGGACTCATGGAGTGTCAGCTTGAGATCTTCCTTGCGCACGCCGGGCAGGGCGATGCTGATGCTTGGTCCATTCACGTCTTCGTGGACCCGATACTGCGGGCGATGGATCGTTTCATTCAGCTCCTTCGACGGAGCAGTTTCGGTGGGGCATTGGCAGGTATTCATATGTGTAAATATTAGTTAGGTTATTGGATTTCGATCGTGGTGGGTTGGACGACGACTGGCGTCCGCTTGGCGAGTGTCAGCTCCAGCACGCCATTCTCGAGGCGGGCGGAAATGGCGGTGGCATCGACGTCGTCGCCGAGCTTCCATTGACGCTCTAACTTGCCGCCGAACGACTGCTCCGGTGGAGTTTCTGCGGCGAGTTGCAAGGTGCGGTCAGTCACCGTTAGAGAAATGTCTTGTTTGCGATAGCCCGGCAGATCTAGGCGGAGAGTCCAGGCGTTTTCCGCTTCGAGAAATGACTCGCGTGGGCCAGCGGCCACGGCCGGATTGAGTACACTGCGGTTCAGGAAACGGTCGATTTCATTGACCCATGAAAGGGCAGGTTGGTATCTTTGGATGAAGTTCATGATGGTGAGTTATAGGTTCGCCGGTTCCTTCGCAGGAATCATGCAAAGCCCGCCACGCGCTGATCAAACGCTGCTAAATCAAGCTTTCGTGATGATTCGATGACTGCGAACCGGGTGAAGTAGGCGCGAGGATTTGTCGCGCGTGGGACGTTTTGGCCGGATCAGCCTGACACGGGAAGGGCGCGCGATCACGAGTGGCTCCAGCCTTCGGCGTTGATCGGCGGCTGGGAGCTGGCTAGATTTTCGCCATGCGGATCGATATCGTGACCTTGTTTCCGGAAGTGGCGCTGGCACCCTTGAGTGATTCGATCATCCAGCGTGCGCGGGTGGCGGGGCTGGTGGAGGTGATTGGCCACCAGTTGCGGGATTGGTCGGAGGACAAGCACCGGCGGGTGGATGACTCGCCGTGCGGGGGCGGGCAGGGGATGCTGCTCAAGCCGGAGCCGTTGTTCGCGGCGGTCGAGACGTTGCGCGGACCGGGCACGCGGGTGATTTTGATGACGCCGCAAGGCAAGCCCTTCAAGCAGGCGGTGGCCCGCGAACTCGCGACGGCGGAGCATTTGTTGATCCTCTGCGGTCATTACGAGGGCGTGGACCAGCGGGTGATCGAGGCGTTGGTGGACGAGGAAATTTCCATCGGCGACTACATTCTAACCAATGGAGCATTGGCGGCGGCGGTGCTTTGCGACGCGGTGATCCGGCTGCTGCCCGGCGCGCTGGGCGACGAGCGCTCGCCGGTGGACGAGTCGTTTTCCGATCCTAACCGGCTGGAGGCACCTTCCTACACGCGGCCAATCGAGTTCCGCGGACTGGCGGTGCCGGAGGTGTTAGTTTCAGGGCATCACGGGAAAATCTCCGCTTGGAAAGAGGCGCAAGCATTTGCCCGGACGCAGGCCAATCGCCCGGATTTATTGGAATTTCCTGCAATCCTAAAAGAATCCTAAGCGACCGGAAAATTTGGTTTCCCGATCCCGAAATCGTGCCAAGCTCGCGGTGTGAAATTAGATCCGAAGTCGGCATCAGTAGGTCTCCAAGATGATCGCCCGCGGGTGGAACCGGCGACGATCGAAGACTTACCCGCACTCACGGAGTTGGTGATGAATTTGTTCACGCTATCCGGAGATTTCTCGCCGGACCGCGCGATGCAGGAGCGCGGCTTGCAGTTGATCCTTGAGCAACCTAACCGGGGCCGGATCTTCGTGGTGCGCAACCACGACCAGATCTTCGGGATGGTGAACTTGCTGTTCACGATTTCCACGGCCCGCGGCGGTTTCGTGATCCTGATGGAAGATGTGGTGATCCATCCGGACCACC
>JAYVEJ010000016.1:0-2574 GCA_043748885.1 Luteolibacter sp.
TGGGAACCTTGACTTGAGGTTTTACGACGGGTTTTTTGGAGGAATCTTTGGATGAAGACATGGAATAAATACGCTTGAGTCAAAAAATAGGATACACCCCACCTAGCCTAGGGGCGTCGCGAAAAATCGCGGGCGGGGCGGAATGAAGAGGTGATGGGATGGCACGTCAAGACCTTTCTCTGATTTGGATTCTATGGGGAAAATCCCGAATTCACGGGTCTCCGCCACACCGCCAAACGGTGGCAAGTGAGCTTCCGCAGATTTCCAGTTTCAAATCTCGGTGGAAGCCCCTAGGTTCCCGCCGCGCACATGATCACCATCACTCCCAAAGCCATTGAGGAACTTGGCAAGCTACTCTCGAGCCGGGCGAAATCCGCCCAATCCGGCCTGCGTCTTGCGGTCCGCCGCGGCGGTTGCGCCGGCTGGCAGTATGAAATGAACGTGGCCGATCCTGAGCCGGGCGACGCGGTGGTGGAATCCGGCGCTGCCCGCGTGATCGTCGCGGCTGATAGTTTCGACCGCTTGCGGGGCTGCGAAATCGACTACTCAGACGACCTAACCGACGCCGGTTTCAAGATCCACAACCCACAAGCCGCGCGGTCTTGCGGCTGTGGCACCTCGTTCGAGACCACCGACGAAGCGCCCGGCACCCACGCGGTGGCGGACGGCGAAGCCTGCGGCACCCCCGGAAACTAACAGCCGTGCCCCGCACCGTCGAAGAGCCACCACCAAGCCGACCCGCCTATTTCTGGTGGTTGTTAGCCAATGCCTTGGCGTTGTGTTTCGCCGTCGTCAGTTGGGCGGTCTGCTTGGATATTTTTGGCAACCCGGAGGTGCCTCGGAACTATCAGATCCTCGGCAAGCTGGGGCGGCTGCCGGTTTTAAAAAAGTACCCGCTGACGGATGTCCCGGATGGCAATGCCCTCGCGCCCAAGGAACTTTATAAACGCTATTTCGGCTACAGTGAGGAGCAGCGGCGGCGCGCGAACACCTTGTTGATGCGCAACTACCTGACCAACTTCGACCGCCCGCTGCTGCTCACTTATGTCGAGGGCGACTATCAGATCGAGACAGTTCGGAAGATGGGTCCCAAGGATTTCTTCGATCCCGGCATCGTCCTGCGGGCGCAAGCGCTGGTGAAGCCGGACGATTTCACCAAGCCGATGCCCTATCCGGTTTTCATCGAGTACGTTTTCCCCACGCCGCAGGCCGAGGCGGCGGCTTTCTTCAAACCCGGCGACCATCTGGTCGTTAAAAAAAGCCCGAACTGCGCCGCCGTGGTACACATCGACAAGATCACCCGCGACGACGAACCGGCGCTGTTGCTAACGGTTATCCCGATCGCCTACACCTCCTATCAGCTCGGCGACACCGGTTCATTCCAGATCGAGCCACCCGCCAAACTGCGGCCGAATGCGGGCTTCCCAGTGCTCAAGCGTTATTAGTCCGCCGGTGGCCTCTGGAACACCATGAAATGCTGCCACGGCAGCTCACGGCGGTTGGAAACAAAGCGCAAACCCGCAGCTTCAAACTCCAACTTCGCCTGCGCCTCGGTCATCTTGTGAAGCGGCTTGATCGGCACCTCTGGATCCTCCCCACGGAACTCCAACAGGAAAACGCGTCCACCCGGTTTCAATGCTCTAACCAGCGATGCTAACATTTCCGCCGGCTGGGAAAACTCGTGATATGCATCGACCAGCAGCGCGGCATCCAGCGATGCCGCAGGCAATTTTAAGTCGTCGATCGCTCCGAGATGCGGGACCACGTTGGTGATTTTTAACTTAGTCGCGCGCTGCTTGAGGAAGACTAACATCTCTGGCTGGATATCGATGGCCATCACCTTGCCCTGCGGAATCTTGGGGGAAATCCGAAATGAATAGTAACCCGAACCCGCGCCGATGTCTGCGATGACCGCGTCCGGCGCGAGCTTCAGCGCGTTGATCGCCTTGGTGGGTGCTTCTTCTTTCTCGCGCTCGTCGCGCTCTAACCAACCAATCGCCGGATGCCCCATCACCTTGGCAATCTCACGGCCATGGAAAAATTTCCCGATGCCATCGGGTGATGCTGGGCCGGATTGATAAACCGCCTCGGCAGCAATCGCTGGAGCAGCAGGCGGTTCGCCTCGCGCTTGAGCGAGCCAGCCGAAACTAACACAAGCGGTGAAGACCCTGGCGGCGGGAGATAGGAATTTCATGCGAGATATGAGAGTTAGAGTTATGGACGAAGGGTGTTTCCTCATGGGCTGCCTCAATCATCCATCGATAAGAGTCAGCCCCAGAGGGGAGAAATTCATCAGCCCAGGGTCTAACGGCCGAGGGTATTTCAAGCCATGAAGGGGCGAGGTAGGCGCGGTGGCCAATTTATGGCACCCCTTTCGGACTGAAACGCGGGGCGATTTCAACACTCCTTCCACCAATGTGCCTTATCGTGAAACTGATTTCATTGGCACGATCACTTCGCGGAATGGCTTACGGACATTGCCCTTCGGCGTGAGGATGCCGGCATTCACAAAAATCGAGAGACTTTCCTCCTCACTCATGTTGCGAATTCGTTTGGAGGCTTTTTTCCAAACCT
>JAYVEJ010000017.1:0-6830 GCA_043748885.1 Luteolibacter sp.
GAATCTGAAGCCCGAAACTCTCGAATCCGCGCAACCCGCGACCCACAAACCGCAGCAGATCGTCATCCGTGGCAAGGTGACTGGAGAGGCGAGCTTCGAAGTCTTTGTCAGCGAAGACCGCGGGGTGATTTCCTTGGGCGGACACCTGCTAGATCCGGGGACGTTGACCAAAAACCCGCTGCGGTTTTCGATTCGGGTAAAATTTCCCGACGCGTATCCCAGCGCAAAAACGACCGCCGACAAGAAGGAGGAAAAGGAGTTGAAGGACAAGCTCAAGAATGACCGGCTGCAACTGAGCTGGACGGACGGAACGCGCGTGAGGCAACCGATTGATAAGGCGGTGGATGCCAGCTCCAAGGAAATCAACGGCCCGGGAATCGCGGCCATGCAGGTCGAGTTCAGCTCCTATGATGAGAAGAAATTTGATTTCACCGCTTCGCCAGGTTCCACGATGACGCTTTCGAATAGCAAATCTGGACCGCTGCATGAGGGATTCACCGCCACCTGGATGGCGGATCCCGCGAAGGATCCGGCAGGCAAGGCGCGACTCAGTTTTGAGGTGAAGTGATGGCGGCAATGGCTGGATCACGGTTGGGCAACTTTTTGTTCGAGTGAACATCTTTTTTGTTGCCAATTCGCCGACATCCCCTCACAGCTCTAGCAACTCGACACACCCTTATGGCTGCCAAACAAACCTCCGAAGAATCCGCCACCGAAAAGCTCAACGAAGCTCGCAAGCGCAATCTGGACCTTGCGATCTCACACATTCAGAAAGAGTTCGGTGAATCTGCGATCATGCGTTTGGGCGACGATCGCTGCGTCGATGTGGATGTCATTCCGACCGGAAATCTGCTCATCGACCGTGCCCTGGGCGTAGGTGGTTTCCCATGCGGACGGATCGTCGAAGTGTTCGGCCCAGAATCCTCGGGTAAAACCACGCTCACTCTCACCGTCATCGCCCAAGCCCAGAAGCGTGGCGGACTCGCTGCTTTCATCGATGTGGAGCACGCGCTCGATCCCCAATACGCCCGCAAGCTTGGCGTCAATCTCGATGATCTACTCGTTTCGCAACCTTCATCGGGCGAAGAAGCGCTCCAGATTTGCGAAGCGCTGGTCCGCTCGAATGCGATCGCGGTCATCGTGCTGGATTCCGTCGCCGCGCTGGTCACCAAGCAGGAGCTGGACGGCGAAATCGGCGATTCCACGGTCGGGGCGCAGGCCCGCTTGATGAGCGCCGCCATGCGGAAGCTCACCGCCTTCATTTCCAAAGCCCAGACCGTCTGCATTTTCACCAACCAGATCCGCGAGAAAATCGGTGTCATGTTTGGCAACCCCGAGACCACCCCCGGCGGGCGGGCGCTCAAATTCTTTTCCTCGGTCCGCATCGATATTCGCCGGATCGGGGCGATCAAATCCACCGACGGCACGGTCACGGGCAACCGCACCAAGATCAAAGTCGTTAAAAATAAAGTCGCCGCGCCGTTCACCGAGGCCGAGTTTGACATCATGTACAACGAGGGGATTTCCTCCACTGGCTCATTGCTGGATCTAGCCTTGGAGATGGAAATCGTCCAGAAGCGCGGCTCGTGGTTCAGTTACAATGGCACCCAACTCGCGCAAGGCCGAGATGCGGCGAAGGAACTGCTTAAAGGCGACCCGATCCTCTATGCCGACATCGAGAGCAAGGTCAAAGAAGGCCTCGAAGCCAAGAAAAAGAAGTAGTCGCCCTAACACTTTCTCCCCCCTGCTTATGACAAACAGCCGTGCCACCGATGGATGTCGGTGGCACGGTCATGGGATGACATGCCCACCACTTTCAACGCCAGAGGGCGATTGACCGGTGAAACGGCGACTCCTACGAGACTGAGATGGCAGCTTTTTGCCTAAACCTGTCCCGCCAATTCTGGAGGGTAGGCCGTTCGTCCGGTCCGGGAATTTTCCCCGCCGATTGGCGCTTGCCCGCCAGTGACGCAGCGGGACATGGTTTCCGCAGACCATGAAGGAACTCATCGAAGAACTCGAACGCTGGGGAGCGGATGTGATCTTCGGTCGCGCCAAGGGCTTTCGGGCGGCGTTGATGCGCTTCGCGATGCGGGTGTTTTCTGGGATTTTTCGAGTCATCGTCCAGTTGCGGCTTCGTCGCTATCGCAAGGGTTGGCGGCCGCAGGCTTACCTTGGGACGCAGGTGGTGGCCATCGGCAACATCACGGTCGGCGGCACCGGCAAGACGCCGGTGGTGGAGTTGTTAGCCCGTTCCTTGCGCGACCGCGGACGCAGCGTGGCGATCCTTTCCCGCGGCTACAAAAGCAAGAAGCTCGACCGCCCGCAGAAGTGGCAGGACAAGCTGGGGAATGCGATCCCCGGCGAGCGGATGCCCAAGGTGGTCTCGACCGGCAGTGCGCTCTTGCTCGACTCGAAATTCGCTGGCGACGAGCCGTTCATGCTCGCGAAAAACCTCGATGGCGTGGCGGTGGTGGTGGACAAAAACCGCGTCAAAGGCGGGTTATTCGCCGTCGGCCAACTCGGCGCGGACACGCTCTTGCTCGACGACGGGATGCAGTATCTCGACCTCGCGCACTCCATCGACATTGTGCTCATCGACTCCGGCTCGCCATTCGGCACGGAAGCTCTTCTGCCACGCGGCACCCTTCGCGAGCCGCCGAAAAACTTGCGCCGCGCGAGTTACATCCTGATCACCAAGTGCGATGGCAGTTCGAACGAAAAGTTAGTTTCCCGCATCCGGAAATACAACCGGACTGCGGAAATCATCGAATGCGCTCACGGCCCGATCTATCTGGAGGATGTTTTCACGCGGGAACGCCAGCCGCTGGATTTCCTCAATGACAAGTGGGTGGGGGCCATCAGCGCCATCGCCACGCCCGAGGCGTTCGAGGGCGCACTGGAAAAACTAGGTGCGCGGGTGGAAATTAAGCGGCGTTTCTCCGATCACTATCGGTTCTCGCGGCGGGAGGTGGAGCATTTCATGCAGCGCTGCGTCGAGCGCGATATGGAACTGATCGTGACCACCGAGAAGGACGCAGTTAGATTTCCGCGCCCGCAATCCATCGACGTGCCTGTAGTTTTCCTGCGGATCGAGGTGGAAATCCTCAAGGGCCGGGAAATCTGGGATGACCTGATCGCGCGGATCTGCCATCCGCCGCCGGTGTTCCAATCCGTGCTGCGGAACCGTCATGCTTATAGGCCGTGAGGGTGAAAGTAGTCGAGGACTTCCCCCCTCCTTCCCTCCGTGGAAAAACTCTTCAAAAACCCGGCATCACTTTGCGAACTTGGCGTCTTGGCGGTTCAATTGAGAATCTGAATCTCCCTCAGCACCTAGATCGCGAGACCCGGGGATTTCTACTTGCGGGCAAATTCCTCGGCGAACGCCAGTTGGGTGGTTTCATCCATGCTTTCGAGTTTATGGAGGACGGCATCGGAAATCTGTTTCTGAAGCACTGGGGATAGTTAAATCATCATGACTCCAGCGGATGAAATTGTTTGATCCGCTCTCCATGAATAATGCGAAATCCAGGCAGATCATTTTCGCGACAAAATTGTACCACTAGGCCATTTCCTCGTTTCCAGTAACCGGAGTTCTTAATGATTTCAGACCAGTTTCTGTGAAGGAACTCAATTTCGTTCGATGCTGGTCCATCTATTTGGAAACGATCTTTACGATGTGTAAAATGCAGTTTGCAGTCAAAGGCGCAGATCCGCATCTCAAGGATGCCGTTGGCAAGTGAGCGATGGCAAGACCGTAGCCGCAGACCCCGAACAACAGTTGTCCGGGGTGCGTCATTGCTCCGACTTTTTTCCGTGACCTCGGCCACTCTTCCCGGCTCTGTGGTGACAGCTCTTTGACAACCCTCGCCCATGGATCTCTTCGGCAACGACCCTGCTCTCAATTTACTACCTTGCGACGGCGTGGTGAATTACTACGGCCCCATTCTCAATCCGGCGGAGACCCGAGGTTATTATAAGAACCTGCTTCAAGAAATCCCGTGGAAGCATGATGAGGCCGTGATCTTCGGTAAACACATCATCACTGCGCGGAAGGTGGCATGGTATGGTAACTCTAACTTTTCATACACTTACTCCGGCACCACCAAGCAGGCACTGGTCTGGACTCCGGAGCTCGCCACACTTAAAGCGATTGTCGAAACGCTTACTTCCACCCACTTCAACTCATGCTTGCTCAATCTCTATCAGGACGGAAATCAGGGCATGGCGTGGCATAGTGATGATGAGAAGTCCTTGGGCAGAAACTCGACCATCGCCTCCGTCAGCCTTGGTGCAGAGCGGGAATTCCGGCTGAAGCACAAACGCTTGGATGAGAAAATTTCCTTGCTGTTAGAGAGCGGTAGCTTGTTGGTGATGAAGGGCGCGACCCAAAGCCACTGGCTCCACAGCATCCCGAAATCTAAGAAGATCACCACGCCACGGATTAATCTAACGTTTAGGACAATGCGGGTGGAATGACGACGAGGTGGGTTCGGCAACTGCCCGCAGTGCGGCACGCTTTGCTGCCGCCAGCGGCAGATGGAAGCTCTGCTCCATGTGGCGCGGAGCTTCTTCCTCTTCTCTTCCACGCGGAAGAAGCTCCGCACCCCATCCGGCAGAGCCGAATCTGCCTCGGCGTGAGCAGAGCTTCACGCACTCCGGCCCTACACCAACCCATCCTTGCGGGCTTGCTTCCAATAGGCATATTCCGAGCGATTGAAGTCGATATACTCGGGTGAGAGGTCGCTGGAATACATAATATAGTCGGCGGTGCCTTGATTGAGGTTGATGATGATTTCAAACTCAGCCTGAGAGACGCCTTCGCGGAGCTGCTCCATCGGAGTTTCTGCTTGGAGACCGCCGAGGCAGGCGGGCTTGCCGCCGATGTGGATATCGACAAGTTCCTCACGGATGCGGGCGCGGGAGTAGCCGACGGCGTGGATGATGCGGCCCCAGTTAGGGTCGCCGCCGTTCCAAGAAGCTTTGACAAGGGCAGACTTGCAAACGGCTTCAGCAACTTTTTTTCCATCTAAATATGTGCGGGCACCTTCTACTCTAACGGTGACGAATTTGGTGACGCGCTCGCCGTCGCGGACGACGGCTTTGGCCAGCTCTAACATCAACCAGCGCAGCGCTTGGCGGAAGATTTTGCAATTCGCGCTATTGCGGCGGATGGCGGGCATCCCGGCTGCGCCGTTCGCGAGGACCAGCACGGTGTCGTTGGTGGACATGTCGCCGTCGATGGTGATGCGGTTGAAGCTGTCCTCGACGCATTCGAGCACGGACTTGCGGAGGTTTTCGCTGGAGATGTTAGCGTCGGTGGTGATGAAGCAGAGCATGGTGGCCATGCTGGGGGAAATCATGCCGGCACCTTTGACACAGCCGCCGAGGCGGACGCGGTGCTCGCCGAGGTCGAAGGAAATGGCGATTTCCTTAGCGTGGGTGTCGCTGGTGATGATGGCGGCGGCGACGTCTGAGCCGTTTTTCGAGCTGAGGCGTTCGAGCAGATCGGCGTATTTCGGCTCGAAGCGGAGCATCGGCAGGGGCAGGCCGATGACGCCGGTGGAGGCGACCCCGATTTCCGAGCGCTTCAATTTGAGCGGCTTGGCGACGGCGTCGCACATTGAGTTGGCGTCGTGGATGCCTTGGACGCCGGTGCAAGCGTTGGCGTTGCCGGAGTTGGCAATGATGGCGCGGAGATTTCCTTTGCGGAGATGGGATTGAGAGACGCGGACGGGTGCGGCTTTGACCCGGTTGGTGGTGAAGGTGCCGGCGGAGCTGCACGGCTTTTCCGAGTAGATTAGGGCGAGGTCGAGGCGCGTGCTATCGGGGTTTTTAATCCCGCAACTGACGGCACTGGTGAGAAATCCGAGGGGCGCGCCGACGCCGCCTTTGATCCGGGTGAATGGGTGATCCATGGCAGGTGTAAAGGGACAGCGGCGGAGACTGTGCCGTCCCTAAAAATTTTGCAACCCATCAATGGGATTGAGGCCGAACATCAGGTTGAAACACTGGACCGCTTGCCCGCCGGCGCCTTTTCCGAGGTTGTCCTCGGCGCTCATGAGGATGACGCGGCCGGTGCGCGGATCGTGCTGCCAGCCGATGTCGATGAAGTTGGTGCGGGTGACATTCTTGGTGTCCGCGCAACCGCCGCGGCCTAGCAGACGGACAAAATGGGCACTGTTATAGGAGTGCTCAAGCGCCGCACCTACGGCATCCGGCGAGACTCCGTCGCGGAGCTTGGCGGTGGTGGTGGTGACGATGCCGGAATTCACCGGGATGAGGTGCGGGATGAAAGTAATGTTCACCTTTTCGCCAGCAGCGAGGCTGAGTTCCTGCTCGATTTCCGATAGATGGCGGTGCTTCGGCACGCCGTAAGCGCGGGCGCTTTCATGGCACTCGCAGAATAATAGGCTGAGGTCGGCCTTGCGTCCGGCCCCGCTCACGCCGCTCATCGAGTTGGCGACGATGGTGGTCGGATCAATTAGATTTGCACGTAACAGCGGCAGCAACGGCAGGAGGATGCTCGTCGGATAACACCCCGGCGCGGCGATCAAACGAGCTGCCTGAATCTCCGCCGTGCCGATTTCCGGCAAGCCGTAAACTGCCTCCGCTAACAAGTCCGGCGCAGGGTGCGGGTGAGCGTAAAATTCCTCGTAAATGGCGGCGTCACGTAGGCGGAAATCCGCGCTGAGGTCGATGACTTTTAGCCCGCGATCCAGCAGCGCACGGGCGATTTCCGCCGCGACGCCGTGGGGCAGCGCGAGGAATGCCGCCTGTGCGCCAATGGCTGCGATGGCGTCTGGATCTGGCTCGATGAATAACAACTC
>JAYVEJ010000018.1:0-6817 GCA_043748885.1 Luteolibacter sp.
CGTGCCTTGGGGAGCTTCAAATGCGGCTTGAAGAGTTCGCGAAGAGTCTCCATCGTCAGTTCGGCGGCTTGGGGATCGTTGTCTTTTGTGTTCACAAACAATGGCTTACACCTCAAGCCGCCATTTGTTAAGAAATCTTAAATTTTGTCGCGTAGTGTGAGAAATTATGCATCCGCCGTCCACCTCTTCTATTTCATGAAACGCGCTCTCATCACCGGCATCACCGGACAAGACGGATCCTACCTCGCGGAATTTCTCCTCGAAAAAGGCTATGAAGTGCACGGCATCAAACGCCGCGCCTCGTTATTCAACACCCAAAGGATCGACCACATCTATGAGGATCCGCACGTCGAGAACTCGCGCTTCCGCCTGCACTACGGCGATCTCACAGATTCATCTAACCTCACCCGCATTCTCAGTGAGGTTCAGCCGGACGAGGTTTACAACCTGGGTGCGCAATCTCACGTCGCTGTCTCATTCGAAGCGCCTGAATACACCGCCGACGTCGATGCTCTCGGCACCCTGCGCCTGCTAGAGGCAATTCGCTTTCTCGGCCTCGAGAAGAAAACTCGTTTCTATCAGGCATCCACCTCCGAGCTTTACGGTTTGGTCCAGGAAATCCCGCAGTCAGAAACCACGCCTTTTCACCCGCGCTCCCCGTATGCCGTCGCCAAGATGTATGCCTACTGGATCACCGTAAACTATCGCGAAGCATATGGTATGTATGCTTGCAACGGGATCCTCTTCAATCACGAGTCCCCGCGCCGCGGCGAAACTTTTGTCACTCGCAAAATCACGCGGGCACTTGCCAACATCGCCCAAGGACTCGAAAGCTGCTTGTTTCTCGGAAATATCGATTCGCTCCGCGACTGGGGCCACGCCAAGGACTACGTCCGCATGCAGTGGATGATGCTTCAGCAGGACACCGCTGACGATTTTGTGATCGCCACTGGCAAGCAAATATCGGTGCGTGAATTCGTTAGGATGTCTGCCCGTGAAGCCGGCCTCGAACTCGCATTCTCCGGCGCGGGCGAAAACGAAATTGCCACCGTCACTGCGGTAAATCCAGCGATCGCCCCAGCGGTTGCGGTGGGTGATATCATCGTAAAAGTCGATCCCCGCTATTTCCGCCCGGCGGAAGTAGAAACGTTGTTAGGCGACCCGACGAAGGCGAAAGAAAAGCTTGGCTGGGTGCCCGAAATCACTGTGGAGGAAATGTGCAAAGAAATGGTCGCCCACGACCTCGACGTCGCCCGCCGCCACTCACTGCTCAAGTCCCACGGGCATCATGTTTCGGTTTCAAAGGAGTAAAGTCCCACCGCTTTCCTTCACCCCATGAAAAAAGTCTTCGTTTCCGGCTGCTATGATATCCTCCACGCCGGCCACCTTCAGTTCTTCGAGGAAGCCCGCGCGCTGGGTGACTATCTGATTGTTTCCTTCGCCTCCGCCGAGGTCTTGTGGCATCACAAACGCCGCAAGCCATCCATCCCAGACGATCACAAGCGGGTTTTACTACAAGGTTTGCGGATGATCGACGAGGTCGTGATCACCACGGGCCACAAGGAGGGGTTAGATTTTGAGGATGATTTCCTGCGCCTCCGCCCGGATTTCCTAATCGTCACTGAGGATGATAAATATGGCGAAGCGAAACGCGAGCTTTGCAACCAAGTCGGAGCCCAATACACAATTCTGCCCAAGACTCCGCCGCACTTCGAGCCAGTCTCTACCAGCTCGATCGTCCGCTGGGTGCAGGCTCCGACTGAGGCTCCCTTGCGGGTGGATTTCGCTGGCGGGTGGCTCGATGTCCCGCGGTTTTCCCGGCCCGGCGAGTTCATCGTAAACTGCTCCATCTCGCCGTTAGTTTCGCTGCGCGAGTGGCCCTACGAGAAACAAGCCGGCCTCGGCGGCAGCGGCGCGTGGGCACTTCTGAATGGCCGCGACGGTTTTGAGTCGGAGATTAATTTAGGCGTCGGCTGGCAGGATCCGGCGGTGATTCGGGAAACCGGGCTCTGCGTCTGGCGCTCGGGACCCGCCGCCGTGCTCGATTTCAAACGCAACGGCGACTTTCTAACGGGCTGCCTCGCGATCCTCTGGACCGGCAGCCCCCACGACACACCCGGCGTCGTCAATCTCGCCCGCGACTATGACACCATCGCCCGCAGCGGGCGACTTGCGCGTGAAGGTGCGCTTCATGCTGAGCCACACCGCCTAGCAGAAGGCATCGCCCTCTACCACTCCACCCAGCTCGCGGAAGGCATGGAAGCCCTGCCATCCATTCCCGGCTCGCTCGCGAGGAAATACTGCGGTGGTGGCCACGGCGGCTACGCCCTCTATCTGTTTGAAACTGCCCAGCAACGCGGGCACGCCATCGCCACGACGCCGGACCTCCGCGCCGTAGAACCTTTTTGCAAAGTCTAGCAGACCCAACTTATTGAAGCGCATTTCCATCATCGGTCTGCCCGTCGCGGCGACCACCTACGCCGGTGCGGTGAAATGGATTCTGGCGCACGCCTTTGATCGAAGCCGGGCGTATGCCGTGGAAGCCGCGAACACGCACGTCGCCGCGCTCGCCCGCACCGATAAAAATTTCGGCGAAGCGATGCGGCAGTTCGACTTAATTTGCCCCGATGGAATGCCGCTGGTCTGGGCAATCAACTCACAACTCGGCGCAGCCGAGAAACTAACTGACCGAGTCTATGGGCCGACTTTGATGCTGGAAACACTCCAAGCGACTGACGTTATGGGCACTGAGTTCAAACACTTCCTCCTCGGCGGTAAGCAATCCACGTTAGATAAACTCACTCGCAATTTCGCGGAGCGGTTTCCGGATGTCTGCATCGCGGGAACTCACTCGCCGCCCTTCGGCGAGTGGCCGGAGAATGAGTTCGAGATCATCGCGGAGAAAATCAAAGCATCGTGCGCCAATCTCATTTGGGTCGGCCTTGGCTGTCCAAAACAAGAGCACTGGATTGCGATGAACAAACACCGGCTGCCACCGGGTGTCTATTTCGGGATCGGCGCGGCATTCGCCTTTCATGCCGGAGAGATCCAGCAAGCCCCACCGCTGGTCCAGCGCTGCGGTTTGGAATGGGCCTACCGCGTGGCCATGGAGCCGCGGCGACTCTTCAAACGCTACTTCACTTACAATTCGCTCTTCATCTATCACCTCATCCGCGACCGACTGTGCGGCTGAACCAACCCACAGCAAATCGGGTAACTTCAGTGCAATCCAGCGCCTAAACTATCCTTGCCCGAAGTTCGGGTTCGCCCTATTTTTCACCATGAGTTATCGCATTCGCCTCATCGAAACCGCAGAAAGCTGGTCCGTTTCCTGTCTCGATCTGCCCGGCTGTCATTCGCAGGGTGCCACTCGCGGTGAGGCGATCTTTGCCATCAAGGAGGCCATTCAGCTCTGGCTTGAAGTCGAGGCCGAGGAAAGCGGAGTCAAAAGCTCCGAGCCCCTCGAACTAACAGTCTGATGCCCAAGTTGCCCGGGATCAGCCAAAGAGACGCCGTCCGCGTTCTCGAAAAAGCTGGCTTCCGGGTGGTCCGCGAGTCGGGTCATGTCGTGATGAGCAACGGTCTAACTCGCCTCACTATTCCCCGGCACAATCCCATCAATACGATCACGATGGGCGCAATTGCCAAAGATGCAGAACTCAGTCCGTCGGATTTCCGCAACCTGTTCTAGCCCGTGTTAATTTCTTATCCACTTCCGTCTCTATCACTCATGAACATCAAATCTATCTGCTGCCTCGGCGCCGGCTATGTCGGTGGCCCTACTATGGCAATGATCGCCGCAAAATGCCCTCACATCCAGGTCACCGTGGCGGACATGAACGAAAAGCGCATTGCCGCTTGGAACTCGGACACCCTTCCCGTTTATGAACCCGGTTTGGATGCAGTCGTCGCCTCCGCCATCGGCCGCAACCTTCATTTCACCACCGACATCCGGTCCGCCATCGCCGCGGCAGATTTGATCTTCGTCTCAGTCGGCACGCCGACAAAATCCTATGGCATCGGTGCCGGTCGCGCGGCGGATTTGCGCTATATCGAATCTGCGGCACGGTTGATCGCTGAGGTTTCCGAGGGGCACAAAATCATCGTCGAGAAAAGCACGATCCCGGTCAAAACTGCGACGGCGATCAAGTCCATCCTCACTGCGAATTCTCCTAACGGTGCCACCTTCCAAGTACTATCCAACCCAGAGTTCCTCGCGGAAGGCACCGCAGTCGAAGATATGGAATCTCCCGACCGGATTCTCATCGGCGGCGACTCCACACCCGAAGGCATTGCTGCGGTAGAAGCACTCGTCTCAGTCTATGCAAATTGGATTCCCCGCGAACGTATTCTAACGACTAACTTGTGGTCGTCCGAGTTATCTAAACTCGTCGCCAACGCTTTCCTTGCGCAACGGATTTCCTCGATCAATTCAATCTCCGCCCTCTGCGAAGCCACCGGGGCTGATGTCGATGAAGTCGCCCGCGCCATTGGCATGGACTCACGAATCGGCCCGAAATTCCTTAAAGCATCCGTCGGCTTCGGTGGCTCGTGTTTCCAAAAAGACATCCTCAACTTGGTCTATCTCTGCGATTCCTTCAACCTTCCCCACGTCGCAGAATACTGGCGTCAAGTCGTGCATCTCAACGATTGGCAGAAGAGTCGTTTTGTGGAGAAAATCGTCCGCACTTTGTACAATACGGTCAACGGCAAGCGGATCGGCATTCTTGGATTTGCCTTTAAAAAAGATACCAACGACACTCGGGAATCACCCGCTATCCATGTCTGCCGCGATCTGCTGCATGAGCGAGCTCATCTCGCAATTTACGATCCACGGGTCAGCCCAGAAACCATCTATCAGGATCTAACTTCCGCCGGAGTCTCTGCGGAGTTGATTGCCTCAAACGTCGAGATTTGCAGCGATCCCTACACCGCAGTGACCGGAGCACATGCCCTTGCCACGCTCACCGAGTGGGATGAATTTCGCACTCTCGATTTGCCGCGCATCTATGATCTCATGCTCAAACCCGCATTCATCTTTGACGGTCGCGCGGTCTTGTCGGCGGATGTTTTGGTCGCCCACGGCTTCGAAGCCTTCGTGATTGGCAAAGGCACCTGATGGAGAAAATGCGGTGTTTACAAAGCAGTCATTTCCAACTAGACAGTTCGTATGAAAGCAAGTGTCATGGATCTCAGATACCGGACCAAGGAAGTTCTTCGCGCCCTTGAGGGCCGCGAAGAAATCATTCTAACCCACCGGGGCACCACCAAGGGGAAAATCATTCCGATAGAATGCAAAATCTCATCGTCACCCAGAATTACCGGGCATGAAGCCATCGGTATGTGGTCGGATGCCCAGCAAACCGTCCCCGAACTGATCGCTCGCATCCGCAAGCCCCGGTCATGCTGATCGACACCGATGTTTTGATCTGGTGTCTGCGCGGTCATCCCAAGGCGGTGAAGTCGATCAACGAATTGGAGAATCGGCAGATTTCCCACATCACCCGGATGGAACTCGTCATCGGATGCAGGGACAAACGTGAAATTTTATTGCTCAAACGTTTTCTGGCGGATGGCGATTTCAAAGTTATCCCCCTGAGTCCAGAAATCGGCCACCGCGCGGATATCTATCTCGAAGAAAAGCATCTGAGCCATGGAGTGGGACTCGCGGATGCCATGATCGCCGCGTCCGCGTCACTCACGGGTCAGAGTCTCTTTACCGGAAATTTTAAACACTTTCGTTGCTTTCCTAATCTTCACTTGAAACGTTTCACCCCATGAACATTCATCCAGAGTTCCACCGCTTCCTTCATCGCCAGGACAAAGAAAATCTTCTCGGCCAGCGGGGACTCGTCGTTTGGTTGTGTGGCTTGTCCGGCTCGGGGAAATCCACGATCGCCAACGCGGCAGAGCGGGTGCTGCACCAACAAGGCCGCTTCACCACCATCCTCGATGGCGACAACCTCCGCACCGGGCTGAATTCGAACCTCGGTTTCTCCGATCAAGACCGCCTTGAAAATATCCGGCGCATCTCGGAAGTCGCTAAAATCTTCGTTTCGCAAGGAATTATCACCTTCGTTTCCGCGATCACCCCGCGCGGCGAGTTACGCGATCTTGCTCGCGGCATTCTCGGCAAAGACGTCTTCGAAGTTTACGTCAAGGCGAGCTACGAAGCCTGTGAGAAGCGCGATGTAAAAGGTCTCTACGCTAAAGCTGCCCGCGGCGAGATTGCCCATTTCACCGGCAAAGACGGCTCATTTGAGCCACCAAGCCGCCCGGATCTAACGCTCGACACCGAGACCACCTCCATCGAAGACGCCGCTTTCGAAGTCCTCGAAGCAATCCGCTCGCGGGTCGCGGTGCACCTGCCGCTGTGAGAAATCTCGGCCCGAGAAATCCATGCCGAAGCCCCTGGGCTTCGGCTTTTTTTAATTGTTTCAGCGTGCCGCATCAAAACATTACCATTCAACCCAAGGTAATAATAAATTCTTGACCCTATCGGTTTCGAATCCTATCTCATCCCTGCCGTCGGCATTCCCAATCTTTTCAGAACTCTCCGCTCTATGCCCAACTATCATCTCAGCCACCTCGACCAGCTCGAAGCCGAAGCTATTTTCATCCTTCGCGAAACGGCGGCTCAGTTTGAAAACCCCGCCCTACTCTTTTCCGGCGGCAAGGACTCGATCGTGATGGCGTGGCTCGCTCGCAAAGCGTTCTGGCCAGCCCGTATGCCCTTCCCGTTAGTCCACATCGACACCGGCCATAATTTCGAGGAAACCATGACATACCGCGATGAATTCGTGGAACTCATCCGCGC
>JAYVEJ010000019.1:0-2565 GCA_043748885.1 Luteolibacter sp.
AGTGGAAGACGTCCGTGGGACGATCTACGCCGCGCCATTGGTCCGGCTGTTCGCCCCAAAAATCGCGGACACTCTCGAGCAATATCGCTTCCATCAGCCGCCGGATTTGAAGGGTTCTGGGGTGGTGGATGTCACCCCGCAAGGGCGCACAGCACTCAACATTTCCTTCAACTCGGAGCATCCGGCGGACTATGTATTTCTCGGCGAAAATCTAACTCTCGGGCGACCGCGTGCGCAAGTCGGCATCCATGGCGAGCGGGTTTCTATCAGCAATCTAAAGGTCGATGCCTTCGACGGTCCGGTGGCAGGCAACCTCGAATACGTGGGCGGCGGGAAATTCCAAGGCGAACTGAATTGGACCCGCCTCTCAGTCCCGGATCTAACGTCCACTTACGGCTTCCAAATGAAAAGCGGCGGCACTGTCACCGGGCGGCTCGAGTTCTCGCTAACCGATGGCAAGGTGGAGACCCTGGCCGGCGAGGGGCTGATCGCCGTGGAGAAAGCGGAGCTTTTTTCGGTGCCGATGTTTGGCCCGCTCACGCCGCTGATCGGCGGCGTGCTCAACGATGAACGGGCTGGCCGCCAACAGGCGAAGCACGCGTTCTGCACCTTCAAGATCCAAAACGGCATCCTCAGCACCCATGATTTCCAAACTTCCACCAGTTCGCTGAACTTCGCGGGCGACGGCTCAGTCGATCTCAAAGAGCGCACGCTGGACATGACGATGCGGATGAATGCGCGGGGCTTGTTAGGATTGCTGACGCTGCCCTTGCGACCGTTTTCCGGCTTGTTCCAATTCCACGGCAGCGGCCCATTGAAGGAGGCTCACTGGGAGAGTATGAAGTTCACACCACCCCCGGAAACTCAGAAAAATTTCCTGCTGGATGCGCCTAAAGCCAAGCCAATCTCCCGTGAAAATTGAACGATATTTTTTAAAAGTCACCGCTTGCACCCTCCAACATGTGGTGCAACTAATCTCCCCACGACGACGGCTCATAGAGGTCCGTCTGAAACCGAAAACCACACGCCATGTCCACTCCATATTCAGCCACTAACAGTCTCGATCCGGAAGCAGGTTCCTCCTCCACTCCATCCGTCGCCCAAGCGGCGAATGATCTCCGCGTGGCCGCCGGCGAGAAGGCCCGCGAACTCGTCCACACCGCCGAGGAAAAGGCCGCTGCGCTAAAAGACCGCGCCGTCGAGTCCGCCCAACAGTTCCGGGAAACCGCCGTCGAGCGGGCGAGCCAGTTCGCGGCCACCGCTACGGGAAAAGCCTCCGCCTTCAAGAGTGCGGCCACCGACAAGGCCCAGCAGATGAAGGAAACCGCCACCGAGCAATGGCAAGACACCCGGGTGAAAGCTCGCGAGTTTCAGATCACGGCCGAGGACTACATCCGCCAAAATCCGACCAAATGTGTCTTGAGTGCCCTCGGTGCTGGATTTCTGGTCGGACTGATCGTCCGCCGTTAGAGCCAACTAACCTCCGCTCAGCCGAGTCCCCATGCCCCCCTTGAATCAGCCCCCTGACATTGGGCCGACGTTTTCTGGAGTCCCCGCCGACGCGCGGA
Organism: Luteolibacter sp.; assembly: GCA_043748885.1. Classification (GTDB taxonomy): domain Bacteria; phylum Verrucomicrobiota; class Verrucomicrobiia; order Verrucomicrobiales; family Akkermansiaceae; genus Luteolibacter. The sequence continues at coordinate 1,569 of JAYVEJ010000019.1, forward strand.
TTCCAAACACTCAAAGCCCACCCGCCAACTGGCGGGAGGCTTTGATGGCGTTGATTGCCTCCCGGATCGCGTTGATCGAACTGGAGTCGAAAGACGCCGTCAGGCAGGGTGCCCGCAGTGCCATCATGATCGTCGCGGCGGTCTTCTGCGCGGTATTTGCATGGGCCTTGCTGTTAGCCGGCGGGGTTTCGCTGATCGCGGTGGCAGCGGATTGGCCGTGGTATCTGGTGGCGCTTGGCGTCGCCGCGCTTCATCTGCTGGTGGCGTTTGTCCTCGTCAAGAGGGCGCGACCGGCCGCACTCACCGCATTTCCCGTCACCCGCTCAGAATTTAATAAGGACCGTCAATGGATCGAGAACTTCCACCCCACCCAGAAATCGAACGATTGATCCGACTCAGCGCGGCCTCGCGGGCGTGCCTCGCCCGCGAAGTGGTGGCCGTCAAACAGCGGCTTGATTTCCCCGCGCGGATCCGGGGTTCGTTGAAAGGCCACCCGTCTGCTTGGTTGTTCGGCTCTCTGGCGTCGGGATTCGCCGGTAGCTTGTTGTTCCGGCGAAAACCTGCGGTCACCGGGACGAAACACCGTGGATTGACAATGACGCTGCTAGGTCTCGCCTTGACCGCCGCCCGGCCATTCGCAAAGGTTTGGCTTGCCGACCAAGTGAAACTCTATCTCATCAAGCGTCCCGGCAGTTTGCCATACGCTTCTTCCCGGTCTAACGATCCCATTTAAACTTCCATTTCATGTCAACCCATTCGGTCCTGGATCATGTCGATCAATATCTCCAACTCGGGCGCGAATACGAGTGCTCTGATCTTCACCTCGCCACCGCCTATCCGCCCGCTTGGCGGCGCTTCGGCCAGCTCTCGCCGATTTGGCCAGACCACCCTCCGCTAACGGCTGAGGACACTGAACGGCTCGTCCGCTCTTTTCTCGGCCAGAAAGAATGGGATCGCATGCAGGTTCATGGAGACATCGACTTCGCCTACTCCGCCA
>JAYVEJ010000020.1:0-2563 GCA_043748885.1 Luteolibacter sp.
CACGCCAAGCTCGGAGGCCGCCTTGTTAGCCCCGGCTTCGACGGATTTCCAATAGATGTGGGTGGTGCCCTTAGGGATCACGGCGATCTTGAGTTGGCCAGATTTCTCGGACTTATTGCAGCCGATCAAGAGGGTGGAAAATGCGAGGGCGAGGAGTGTAATGGGTTTCATGGCGACGTGGCCAAGGGCTACGGGGTTTCGCGCTGGCTGACTAGATTTTTCCGTAGCGCGACCGCCTCAAATTGCAGGGGATGCAGACGATGCAACGCGAGCGAAACTTGTCGAGGGGGGGCTGCGGCGCTCGGAGCTTCTCCCGACACATGTGAATTGCGCTGACCGGACAGCACCGGAGTCCCCAGCTTCCTAACACAGCAAACGGGTGATCGGATAGTCCGGTATTCGGCAGTTGATCCAACCATCATTAAACCTAACAATAAAAACCAACCACCCACCCTTATATCAGACTTCACCGACGCCCAAGAAAAGGACTACACCCGGCAGATCACCGGCATCCTCAAGGAATACAAAGCTGAGATGATCGCCAAAGACACCGATCCCACCCAGCGCATCACCAACCTCGAAAATGGTGCGATAGCCACCGACGACGCGGAAGCCGACGAAGTGAAAGCCGAAGCCGCCAAGATCGCCGCCATCGGCCTCACCACCACGCTGCGGGAAAACAACTGCAAGCTCGGCCAAGCCAGCGTCGGCTTGATCGAGGGCGCTCTTGGCAAAGACCACCCTGCCGCCGAGCGTGCCCGTGGCAGCCGCAGCTCCTTGAGGTTGGTCTGGAACTGGCAGCGGCTCACCGCTAGGGAACGTTCGGTGGATAAAAAAGAATGATCCACCCGGCGCATCCTGTGTTCCTCAGCTAGCAAGGAGCGCTCTTTTTCCCTTCCCGACAGTTCCTTTTCAGCCATTCGCCGTCCTTGTCTGCCCGTCCGCCGGTCCCATCCCCAAACGGATCGTTCCTGCCACTCCGTCTGCCGGTCCTTTCGCGAAATCCTCCGCTCCTTTTGCTAAAACGACCGATCCTTTTGGTGAATCGGACTGAATTGAAGCAAGTTAGGTGAAGCGATCACTTACGATTGCTGAGAATTCAATCTCCGGCACGGCGGAGGACAGTCGTTAAATTGGCGCCCAATGCCTTGCAGATTCGCAGCAAGGTGGACAATGAAGGACTATTCACTCCGTTCTCGATGAAACACACACTTTGCACACTGATCCCGGCCTTTTGCGCAAGCCCATTGCGCGACAAACCAAGCGCCTCGCGACGGCGTTGAAGCTCTGCTGCTACCGCCTTGCCGGTCTTTTGAATCTCCTCTTCACGCAACACAGGGCGAAGCATCGGCCCTCATAAAGTCCTGAGAGGCTTCTAGAATTCTGGAAGATTTTTCGCCTCATACCACCTATATCCTTGACCTAACCTATTCAACCGGGAAGGTTCGGATCTGAGTTAGGTAAATCAGTGCTCTTATTTTGAGTCCTCCTCTTCCACCCATGAAAATCCTGCCTATTTCCGCCGCCCTATTGGGCGGGTTGCTTCCCATCTGCGGCCAGGAAAGTCCCGTGTCAGGTTGGGATGTGGAAATCCCCGTGCCGATTTCCAATGGCACGCGGGCGGAGCCAGCACCGAGTCCAGAGCCTATTGATTTCAAGGTGCTATCTTCCCGCACCCAACGGCGGCAAGTGACCGAGGCTGCGGAAATGGCGGGTCTTCCTCCGATCAAGGGAACCATCAACGTCACCGTGCAAATGGTCAAAGATCCCGGCTTGCCGGATCCTCCGCCACCGCTCCCCGCTCTGCCGCCGGACGATCCGGCTGTGATCGCCAGGATGGAAGAAATTCGAGAAAATTACCATGGCGCGGAATTGGTGTTCCTATCGGCCACCGTCTATGACCATTCGCGCACGCTGCTACGGATCCATCCTAACGGGGACATCAAAGGCGAAATCACGGCTTGGTCCAATATAGATTTCAGTCACTTTAGTGGATTTTCCACGTATCGGGTTCACCACGGAGATGGCACGTTCCGCGACTATGGTTTGTTGATGGGCATCGGCAACACCGACACCTATCGAATGCGCAAGCAACTTGCCGGGCATGGTCATGACTTCACTCAGCCGACAATTCCGCAACTACCAGATCTAGCAATAAGCGGCCCGGCCTTCGTGGTGGTCGAAGGGCAAACAGACGGAGAAGCCATGGATACCCTAGCCCAAGTTCATGATTTATACCGGAAGGAAGGGGTGGGAATGGAGGAGGCTTACCATGCGAGAGAAAAGGCGCGTGCAGAACGGTATGCATACTTGCTGGCTAATCCGCCAGTTCCGGATGATGTCATGATCCGTTTCTGGAAACGGCCTCCCTCGCCAAATCTGACAACTATTGATGCAGGAGGTATGAGATGAAACGGCTTCCTCTCACTTGCGCGGTGCTGTGCTGCGTGTTTCTCCCTGCACTCGCGGAGATGGCACCACAACCGCAGCCATACTTGATCCGAGGATCTTCGGGCAACTGGAGTCTTGATTGGAATGGAATGCCAGAGCGAACCTATTTCAC
>JAYVEJ010000021.1:0-6811 GCA_043748885.1 Luteolibacter sp.
AATCTTCGCTCTGTTAGCGGCGGAGTAGGCAGGATTCTCGGGCTTGATCGCCGACGAATAGACCACGATGTCGGCCTTTTTCACGGCGGCGGCAGTGTGGGGTGAGGAAAAAATCAGGCCCACGCCCTGCATCCGCTCGGTCTCGGCGGTGGTCACCTTGTCCGAGCCGCTGACCTTGTGGCCCATGCCTAACAACAACAACGCCAGCCCGCTCATGCCGGAGCCGGCCACGCCGATGAGATGGATGTGGAGCGGCTTGCTCCGGTCAGTTAGGCGTTGGCTGAGTTCGATCATGAGGGCGTGAGAGTGGCTTCGATGGCGGCGCACACTCGGTCGGCGGCGTCGGGGACGGCGAGTGCGCGGGCCGCTTTTGCCATGCGTTTGTAGGTTGGCAAGTCTTGCAGGATCGAAGTGGCCAATGAGGCGAGTTTTTCTGCGTCCAGATCGCGCTCTTGGACCAACGTGGCCGCGCCCGCATTTGCGAAAACCTCGGCATTCCGCGTCTGGTGATCGTCCGCCGCATAGGGATAGGGCACGAGGATCGACGGGTGGCCAGAGCTGGCGATTTCCGTAAGGCTCGACGCTCCAGACCGCGCGATGACCAGATCCGCGATGGCATACGCAGCGGGCATTTGATCGCAAAAACCCAGCACTTTGTAGCCAACCCGGCCCGCCGTGATCTCCGACACCCGCTGGAAATCCAACGCTCCGGCGATGTGCAGCACCTGCATTTCCGGCGGTAAACTCGCCGCAGCCTGGGCGCTCAGTTCATTCAAGCGCCGCGCGCCTTGGCTGCCGCCGGTCACCACGATGGTCGCCCGCCCGGCATCGAGGCCGAACAACTCCGCCGCCACCTCGCGGCTCGGCAGGTGGGTGATTTCCGGGCGCACTGGCGTGCCTGTGGTGATCGTTTCACGCTTGGGAAAAAACGCTTTCGCCGCATCCAGCCCGAGGAAAACGCGGGTGCAGAAACGGCTGGTTAGCACGTTCGCACGGCCCGGGCGGGCGTTCGAATCGTGGATGAAGGTCTTCAACCCCAGCTTGTGGCCGGCATACACCGGCGGCAGCGAAGTGAAGCCGCCCATCCCTAACACCGCGTCCGCCTCGAACTCCCGGAGGATCGTTTTACACCGACCCATCGTACCCCACAGTTTCCACAAAAACGGCAACATCCGCAGCGAGAGCGTCGGTGGTTTCGCCACGGCGGGCACCGTCTTGAACTGCAAGTGCGTGTATTTCGCCGAAGCCTCGGAATCCACCTTCTTCTGGGAAATGAGCAACATCACCTCGTGGCCACGCGCCCGCAGTGCTTCACCCACGGCAATTCCGGGAAACAAGTGGCCGCCAGTGCCGCCACAAGCGATGAGGATTTTCAGGGATTGAGGCACGCGAGAGAGAGTGAAAAGCCATCACCGGGCGTTAGAAAACCAAATCCCACACCGGTCGGGCGTAAACTACGCAAATCTTAATTACCCGGCAACTCTCAAAACGCTTGGTGGTGCCCTCAGGGTGTCTCTCTGATTTTCCGCCCACGAATGGTGGGAGTCCGGCAGGGGAAGCTGCTGCTATTTGCGTTTGAAGACACTAGCCCGGAGGGCGTCCTTGATCGCCTTCAGTCGCTCAGGCCAGACGAACGTGGGGGCCGTGGCCGGATCATAGCCCGTCATGTGGTCGGTCAAGCGAGTGGGCACTTTGGTGTATTTAACCTCGGTATCCCCGAAAACAGCGCGGCAAGGGCGGGATCATACTCAATGAGTTCGGCGCGGGTGTTCACATGGTTGTGATCGTGGTCCGGTTCGCGGTTGTTATCGAACCACGATTGCACGCCTTCGGCGAAATACTCGCGGTCGTTCACGCTGGCGTATTTGGTTTTCCACAGGTGAACTCATTGGAGGCAAGAATCGACAACCGTGCGCCACTTTTGGGCATCGCCTTCAGTACATCCCCCCCGTTTCGCCAGCATCAGATCACAGATATAGGCAGCTTCCTTGAGCGCATACGGGTTCACTTTCGCGGACGCCGCAATCGGGAAACCTCGCACCCGCTGAATCTGGGTGTAGAACGCCGGAATCCCATCTTTCCCCGCAGGATCGAAGCGGAACGCTTGGATCGGCACCAGCGAAGTCACTGTCGTTTCCATCTTATTCTCGCGGCCCACGACCACGAATTGATGACCGAGCGTGGTGGTAATGACGTGATTTTTCCCCGGCGCGATGCTGCCATTCGCCACTCGTTGGGTAGCGACTCTTGCCAGAAGACGTCGATGATTTCCTGACTCCCGTTAATGATCTGGAGCTGGGCTTGCTCGTCTGCAAAAACTGGTAGGGCGAAAAGGACCAAGATCCCAAACAAGGCGGCGGGTCGTAGGTGGAAGCGTGACATCCCGTAATTCAGAAGTTGCATGAGTAAATGAAAAGCCAATTTGTTCGCGAAACCCCGTTGGGCTGGGCGGGCGAACCCACGCCCGATATCGCGCCCCGTTGGGGCGCATGAACCCGGTGATGACCGGTGACCCAGCCCGTTGGGCTGGGCTAAGGAATCACAGACCGTTGGTCCGAGGAATCTCCTGCGCCAACGGCGCATCATCCCTCAGCCTAGGCCATCGGCCTGGGTTGGGCCACCCGAATAAATTGCGGCATGAAAGGTCGGGATATGGGCGCGCGTCACGCTAGGGGGGGTATCAGTCCCGACAAAACGAGCATTCCTAGCCTTGGATTTCCGGCGGAACCCACCGTTGATCACCCCTGCCGAAGATCTCCTCGGCGTAGTTCTCGCGGAGGAACTGGAGGTCGGCGCGGTCTTTTTCGCGGTGGGTCTTTTCCTTCATCCGATAGAGCAGGCGGGGAGAAGCGAAAGGAATCGGGACGCCATCGACCACGCGGATGATCTGATCTTGCGAGGCTTCCTCGTAACCAATGCCGCTGGCGGAGGCCATGAGGTCCACGCAGATTTCGTCCCCGACCCGGACGACGGTGTATTTCGCGGTCAGCACCAGTCCGAAGATTTTGAGGGCGGCGAGGGCAGACATTGCGAACTAGATAATCCTATGCGGGGTAGATGGCCCGCTGGATGCGATGAGAGTAGGATGAGGGAGATCGAACATCACATGCCGATGGGAAGAAAATGAATGAATGAAAGTCCGGATGCATCCGGCGCTCCGTTCGTGTTGTGCCTCATCGGAGGCCGAGGGGAGGATCGAGGATCTCGCGCATGATCAAGGCTTGGCGGACTTCGGCGCGATCGCGCAGGCGACGGCGGAGGGTGAGGGGTTTTTGTTTCAACGGTTTCGCGACGCCTTTCGCGGCAATGCGGGCGCGGGTGGCAGAGGCTCCGCCAGTGGTGGTGGCTTTGTTGTCGCGAATTTGGCGTAGGCGTTCGGCGAGGTCGCGCTGGTGTTTGAGGACTTTCGCGGCTTCGTTGGCGACCTCGGCATCGTAGCCAGCTCTTCGGATGGGTGGCGGGACCGTGGCCTTGGGTTTGGGCAAATTTTTGCGGTAACTGGTGTCGTCATCAAGGGGAACCTCGGGCGTCGGATGCCAGTCGGCTTCGCGCTCGGCGGCTTGTTTTGCTTTCGCGTCGAACATCGATTTCACCATCGAGCCGATGCCTAACACGACGAGAACGACGATTTGAAAGTGGTCGAAAATCCAGTTCACTGGAGGTTGAGAGTTGAATGTTGAGAGTTGATAGAAAGAGTGAATCAAGTGCCTTCGGGTTTTGAGATGCTGGAGCGCATCTGGGTGTCAGCTTTGACGTTTTCCATTTTGTAATAATCCATGACGCCAAGGCGGCCGCTGCGGAAGGCTTCGGCGATGGCGAGCGGGACTTGGGCCTCGGCCTCGACGACTTTGGCTTTCATTTCCGCGACGCGGGCGATCATTTCTTGTTCGAGGGCAACGGCGGCGGCGCGGCGGATTTCGGCTTGGGCTTGGGCCATGTTCTTGTTCGCCTCAGCTTGGGCTTCCTGGAGCTGAGCTCCGATGTTTTCGCCGACATCGACGTCGGCGATGTCGATGGAGAGGATCTCGAAGGCGGTGCCGACGTCGAGGCCGCGGTGGAGGACGGTTTTTGAAATGCTATCAGGCGACTCTAACACGGTCTTGTAACTCTCGGCCATGCCGATGGTGGTGACGATGCCCTCGCCGACGCGGGCGATGATGGTTTCCTCCTTCGCGCCGCCGACGAAGCGGTCGAGATTGGTGCGGACGGTGACGCGGGCGCGGACTTTTACCTGGATGCCATCCTTGGCGACGCCGTCGATGGTGGTGCGGCCGGAGGCGGGGTTCGGGCAGTCGATCACCTTGGGATCGACGGAGGTGCGAACGGCTTCGACGACGCTCTTGCCGGAGCCTTTGGTGGCGAGGTCGATGGCGCAGGTGCGGTTCCAATCCAGGGTGATGCCGGCTTTTTGGGCGGCGATGAGAGCTTGGATGGAGGGGACGACATTTCCACCTGCTAGAAAATGGGCTTCGATGTCGTTGATGGGAATTTCAATGCCGGCCTTCTTGGCGGTGATGCGGGCATCGACGACCATGCCGTAGGGGACTTGGCGGAGGCGCATGGCGACGAGATCGGTGAAGCCGACGTAAGCTCCGGCGAGCCAGGCCCGGAGCCAAACGCTGAAGAATGAGAGCATGATGCCGAAGATGAGCAATCCGAGGATCGCGACGACGACGAGGATGATGGTGGAAATGTCGAGCATGGGGGTGGTGGTCAGTTAGTTTTTAGCGAGAGTGACGATGAGGCGGAAACTATCAGCGCCGATGATGTCGAGCGCGGAACCAGCGGGAGCTTGGCCGGATTGGCAAAAGGCTTCGTAGCGATGACCCTCTACAAGGACATAACCACTGGGTGAAAGCATGGTAATCGCTTCGGCAGATTTCCCGATCAGGGCGCACGCTTCGCTGCTAACAGCGGCAGACACGGCGGTCATTTCCCTAGTGAGGAAAGCCCGCTTACCGAACTTGGTTTTTGGCAGATAGCGGAACTCAATGAAGAACGCCAAGCTTGCCACGGCGATCGCAGTTAGCACTGCGACGATCCCACCGAGAGTGCCGTAGTCGATGAAGGCCATGACACAGCCGCCGAACATTAACAATGCGCCAATGGAGCCGAGAATCGCGCCGGGGATGATGACCTCGACGACGATGAACAGAATGCCGATAGAAAATAACAGAATGATAAGCGTCATGACACCACCTCCACGGCGAGTCCGAATTCCGCGAGGCCGGTGACTCTCACCGGGGTGCCAGCATCGGCATGGCCGACGGCGAGCCGTGCCTCGTAGCGTCTGCCGCAGATCTCCACTTGACCGCTGGGAAATAGGCCAGTGGCGGCGATACCGATTTCCCCGACGAGGTCCGATGCGTTTGGCTCATCGATTCCGCCACCGGCGAGGGCGCGTGCGGCGGGCGGTTCACCGGCGACGACGGCCTCAAGAACCATATTGCCCCAGAGTCCACCTTGCGGGAGAAATTTTAAGAGGGCGATGAATAACACAACTGCTAGAATCACTCCGGCCATCATGTTCAGTAAAGGGCGGACGAAAACTCCGCCTGATAGAGGGATAGGCTCGCCGGGCCAGAGATCGGTCATTGCCCAGACCAATGATCCTAACATCAGTGCTGCACCGCTCACTGCGAGGACCATCACGCCCGGAAGGACAAACAACTCGATCATCACCAACGTGACACCTAGTAGAAAGAACAGCACAGGCTCGTGTCCGGAAAGTCCCGCCACGAATTGGCTAAAGAAGACAATTCCCAGTATCGTAAGACCTGCAATTCCGAAGAGACCAAAGCCGGGAGTTTTGAATTCAATAAACATGCAGACCAGCCCAAGCCCCATGAGAATCGGCGTTAGACCGGTGAGATACTGCGCGAGTCTTTCCGACCAAGTGACCTCGAGCCGGGTGACAGTATAGTTTCCCGCGCCATGGATCTGGCTTAATAGTGCATCGAGACTATCGGCGATGCCATTGCCTAACAATGGCTGTGGCGGGTCGCCATAAAGTTTCATGGCTTCTCGCGCGGTCAGCGAGAGGAGTTCGCCTTTGGGTTTGATGATCTGTTCGCCGATTTTAAATTCGGAATCCATGTCAATCATCGCGGAGATGACCTCGCCACGGTAGCCTTTGCCCTCGGAGATCGAGCGCATCCGCGCTTTGAGATAACTGACGAGCTTGCCTCGCATGGTTTCTCCGATGTCGCTGCCGTCTGATAAAACTGGGGCCGCCGCGCCGATGACGGCACCCGGGGCGAAGTAAATTTCGTGGGTACCAGCGGCAATGAACGCGCCGGCAGACATCGCTTCGCGATTGACGTAGGTGACGGTCTTGCCGGGAAATTTTTCGAGTGCTTTAAGCATTTCGAAGGTCACATTCAGTTCACCGCCTGGCGTTTCCATGTCGAGGACGATGGTGTCCACCTTTTGTTCGATGGCTTCTTTCAGGCCGCGGCGCAAGATGTAGAGTTCCGGCTTGGCGATTTGATCGCGGATGGGAATGACCACCACTTTGGCAGGCGCGGCTTTGGTTACTGGCTTTTCCGTTTGCGCGAAGCCACCGGACGCAAACCCGAGCGACATCGCGCAAATGCTGAATAATCCTCGTCTCACACAGGCACCATGTCGGGATGCAAGACTCCGCGCAAGCTCGCCTTCGTTGGAAGACCGGACAAATTTTCCAAACGTCTGGCCTGCCGCAGTCGTTAGGCAGGCTCAGACATCCTGACCTACCCCCCGATCCCTGCGGATTTGCAGACAGGCGCGAGGAAACCAAATGATCCCAAACTGGTAATTCCTGCAATCGTCT
>JAYVEJ010000022.1:0-2562 GCA_043748885.1 Luteolibacter sp.
AAACCCTGCCCCCCTCACTCCCCACCAGCGGATACCCAAAGATCAGCTTAAACGCAGCCGAGGTCTTCTCGCCCGCCATGCCGTCTTCCTCGAGGCGGAGCGCGGCGATCTGGTTGGCGAATTCCTGGAAGCGCTCGGCGATGACTGAGTAGCGCGCCGGGGCAAAATTTAAAGGCGGTAATGTATAGTCCTGCGGCTCGGAGATAGGTTTGGAATCCTCGCCGACGGAATGCATGGACGCCTCGTCGCTGAGCGCAAGCCTAGCCACGGTGGCGGCGGATTTAGCATCCTCGCTGCGCAACAATTCTAACGCGAAGACGTGGGCCATGTTCCAGCGATTCACCAAACCTTTCCAGAAATTCGCACGGTAGCCGATGTAGTCGCGCTCATATTTTTCCCGTGCATTGCGGAGGTCTTGGAGCAGTTCCACCGGCTTGGTTTTCTCTAACTTCGACAGCGCGTCTTGGGTCGCCGGACCGATGCCGCCGGTGACGGTTACTTTGAGCGCAAGTTGTAAAATCTTAGTCGCCCCACCGAAGCCGCGGTTGAAAGTACAATCTCTCAGAAATGCATCTAGCCCCGCGTTAGTCACGAGACTGGCGACGCGGTCGGTGTTCTTCGCAATGTATTCCGCGGCCTCGTCTTCGACCTGTTGATACATTTCCGCTTTGACCAAGGCGGCGAGTTTCTTCGACTCCTCGGGATCATACTTTTCATTGATGCCGGCAACTTCATAGCGCCCACCGCCGTCGTTGGCTGGCAGTTGATAGACTTGGATTCGCCCTTGCTTATCGCGCCGCGCTTCCCACTCGACGATCTTCCGCCCGATGCGAGTGCGGCGGGTTCCGGTGACGATCACGGCGGCCGGCTTCTCCTTCTTGGGCAGCACCGGTTTCCCGGATGCGCGGGGATCGCCTAGTAAATAAAAGCCGGTGAGTAGGCAGACGGCGTCGGAGGTATGATCCCCCCCATAACCATCTTCGGTTAGCTTAATTCCCGGATACCGGTTGATGGCCTTTTGCAGCGCGAGTGCTTCTGAAAAATACCGATCAGGAGCGTAACCGAGACGGGGAGTTAGAGGAGATTCCAACGAATCTTCTGGAATAATAATCGCCCGCGGGATGATGCCATCGCCCTCATGGATCGCGATGAGCTGGCGGCGGAGTTGTGGCATGGTCACCGACAAGGCACCACCGGGATCGTTCTTGCGCCCGGGCGAAACTTCATCATGACCGAGGACGAACTCGAAGTTAAATAGAGAGGAATCATTATCCTTCAACCATAACAAAAGCGCGATCAACGCGGCTTCTTGCTCCTGAGTGTAACAATGATACCAGCCCGCCTCGCGGTTATGGAATCGCTCGACGTGGCGCACTTCTTCCGCCTTCAAATCCCGGCCCGGTTTGGGCACGCCCTTGGGAATCGGCTCATTACTCTGACGATAGTGGGCGGGATCGTTAAACCAGGGCCGGAAGGTGCTATCGTCGATCTGTTGGACTTTGCCCGCATTGCAAATCTCGATACCCACGAGGTATTGGCTCACACTATTACCGAGCTGATGATGAAAGCTTTTCCCGGCGTGAGATCCCCAACAATCGAGATCGAAGTTTTGGTAAACATCACCGTTAGGCGCGATGACGAAGAAGCAGTAACCATTCGCAATTCCGCCCTCCAGAGTGGACACCGGATCGCTGCTGCCAGCGGTGAAGTGGACGATCGCCCCGCGCGGATGACCGGCGGAATAATGCCCTTGGATTCTCATTTCCCCGGACACGTTCTGTTTAGCATTCGGATAACGTTTATTCATAAATCCTCCTCGTATCTAGCGACACTTGTGATTTTCCTGCGGGATATCAAGGTTCTTTCTCGGGCCGCGCAGAATGGCGGCGATTCCTCTTTCTGTGAGAGATGGCTTCCTAAAACCGGCTGAAAAGGTTGGGTCGTTAGTTGCCTCCTCAATCATCCAATGAACACGCCCCAATCAGATGCCTCAGCAAAACCCGAAACTTGGGAACAGTTTCTGGCGACCTATGACGGACTGATTGACCGCCAATTCATCGACCGCTGGGGTAACGAGATTTGGCAATCCAATGATGAAGACGCCAAAGCAGCAGCGAAACTGCAGATGCAATTCGCGTCACGAATCACCACCCAGCAGCTCGGCTATCTCGACGGGGTGGAAAAGGCCGCGCTTGATAGCATTTATACCCTCTTCGAATTGACACGAAAAATCTGTGATGAATATCCTCTCGCCCGTCATTTCGATGCGCTGGCATGGCATATCTTAAACTCTCGGGTGAGACCCTTCACCGCCAAGTGGCATCGCGAGAGTGAGCGCGGCGCACTCCACGGACTCGACACCACGGACGAGTTTCGCGCCGAGTTAGCATTTCTCCAACCGGTGCTTATCACCTTCTCGGACTTATTACTTCATTTACGAGACGGCACACCGCCGCCACCCCACCCGGCAGTGGGTGTGAGTGAGCGTGAGCAAGTGCTCGCGGAGGAAATGACCCAACCCCTGCCATGGGGAATCCTCTCACGGTTAGGTGGCCTGAATGC
>JAYVEJ010000023.1:0-2562 GCA_043748885.1 Luteolibacter sp.
GCCGCCTTCGCCCGTGAGCATGGGATGGAGTGATGGAAATCACTCGTGCGCATCCGTCGGTCTGCTAGGTGGCGCGTTGAGCGGGCGGGGCAGGGGACCGGTGCCGGCATCGCCGATGGCGGCTTGCGTGCGGATCGCGGCGGCGATGGCAGTGGCGAGTTTTTGGCGATAGCCTGCATCGCTCACTAACTGACTCTCAGCGGCGTTGCTCAGGTAGCCGCCCTCTAGCAGGAGGCACGGGATTTCCGGGTTGCGGGTGAGTCGGATCCGGCGGCGGACCATACCGCGGTTGCCGATTTCCACCGGGGAAATTTGATTCATCGCCCGCTGGCAGCGGACCGCGAGACCGTGGCTATCGACGCGCCAGTAATAGGTTTCCGGGCCGCGGATGCTGGATGGGCCGCTGTTGTAATGCATGCTCACGAGGATCGCATCGCCATAACGGTTAGCCCGGCTCACTCGCTCGTCGAGATCCACGAAGGTGTCGTCGCTGCGCATCATCACTACCCGGAAATCGCGGCGCAGGTCGTTGGCAATCCGCTTGGCCGTGTCCAGCGCGAGATCTTTTTCCTTCTGCCCGGTGGTCCGGCTAACAGCACCGCTGTCCTTGCCGCCGTGACCGGCGTCGATGATGACCGTCTTGAAATTTTTCGGCCCAGGGCGGTGGCCATAAACATCGCGCCCCGACGAAGAGCCGGGTGGAGTCGTGGCGCAGGAAACGAAGAAGGCAGTGACGGAAAAGCTGAGGGTGATTTTGATAAACGGACTCATGGACGAAACTCATCGCAGGATCGGCCAGCAAGGGAAAGCCTTGGTTTCATATAGCGGGCCATTCCCCGGCCGTTAGATCGACCCCAGTGCCTGCTCCAGCGTCTCCACGACTTGATCTGCGCCGTGGGCTGCGAGGGCTGCTGCGGGAAATTGCCCAGTCGCCACCGCCAAGCAGCGCGCACCGATGGCATGGGCGCAGGCGATGTCCTTCGGGGTGTCGCCGATGACCCAGGTTTCCGCAGCGGTGAACGATCTTCCTGCGTGGAATGCGGCGCGTTCCAGGGCGATCGGGCCGAGCCGGTTGCGGTCGGCGTGGTCGGAGCCGTAGGCACCGAATGGGAAATGCCCGGCCAGCCCGAAGTGCCGCATCTTGCTGGCCGCGCCGTCAGCGGTGTTGCCAGTGAGAAGGCCGATGCTGGCATCGGGGCGGCCCGCCAATTCGGCTAGCAGCTCGTGGACTCCGTCGAACACCCGACCGACAAAGCCACCGTGCGTTAGATTCCAGTCCAGCCGGACCAGATAGACCTCGAAGTAAGTGTCGATCCGCTCGCGGGTGGGTTCGATTTCGAAATGGGCGTGGATGTTAGCCACGATCCCCAGATCGGTGCTGCCTGCGAGGTCGAGCGCGGGGCCGTCGTGACCGAAGATTTCGCGGTTCGCTTCCTTCAAGGCCACCATCCCGGCACCGCCGGTATCCACCAGCGTGCCGTCGATGTCGAAGAGGTAGAGCAAGGAAAAAAGTGGCAGCAGTTTTCAACCGCCGAGCCGGTGATTTTAAGAAGCCATGGCGGTTGGAAACCGCCGCCACGGCCCGACTGAAAGTCATGACTGGGGCACTTCTTCCTTCTCTTCGGAAACTTCCGCAAGAGCCTCATCCGGCACTTCGTCCGGGATGTTTTCGTCGATGGCTTCGTCTTCCTCGAAGTCGTCTTCCTCCATCAGCTCGCCGTGGAACAAGTGGAACTTGCGCTTGCGCTGGTGGGCGGGAAGCGGCGAGAGGATCATGGCGACGGCCCGCCCGTTGAGACGAGGCACTTGGTCCACTTGTGCCATGGTTTTGAGGTCTTCGATGATCCGGTTGAGCACCACGAAGCCGAGATCCTTGTGGGCGTTTTCACGACCGCGGAACTGCAGCACGAAGCGACACTTGTGGTTGCCTTCGAGAAATCCTTCGGCACGACCCAGCTTGATGTTGTAGTCGTGTTGGCCGGTGCCGACGCGGAATTTCACTTCCTTCATGCGGGTGGCGCTCTTCGACTTTTGCTTCTTCAGCTTGGCCTGCTCGTATTTGTATTTCCCGTAATCGACGATCTTGCAGACCGGTGGGTCCACTTGGCCCGCGATCTCGACGAGGTCGAGTCCAAGCGACTGGGCTTTTGCGAGCGCCTCGCGGCTACTCATCACGCCGAGCTGATCGCCATTGGCCATGACGACACGGACTTTCGGGGCGCGGATTCGGTCGTTGATCCGCGTCATGTCGCGGTAACGACCCCTATTTGGATCTCTTTGTGGCTTAGCGATGGTTTTGTCCTCCAGTGAGTGGATGCGACGCGCCGCAGCACGGACGGACAAAGCCGCCGCACGAGACCGGTGCGAAGAGGGGTGCGGAACGATGGACCAAACGCCGGATCATAGATCGGAGACAGCGGGGTCTAACCGATCAAGGCGATCGGTTGCGAGAGTCATCGTGGGTCGTTCCAAGGAAATCATTGAGCGGCGGGTGCCGGGATCATCACGGTCGCAAGGGTGGGGAGAAATCTCTGAACCATCCTTCCGGGTGCGTCTGGCGCG
>JAYVEJ010000024.1:0-6808 GCA_043748885.1 Luteolibacter sp.
GCTTACGCCGTGCTGACAGCCTCGATGTTCTGCGTCGGTATGCCCTACCTTTTCCGCGATGCGGTGAGCTGGGTGACCGCCGATCAAAAGCGCTGGACGTTGCTCTCGGTGGCCGGACTCGGCTACGGCGTGGCCACATTAATCTGCGCCTTCGCTTTCTGGCGCGGCTTCTGAGCGCATTTTAAAAAACAAAAACGGCGTCCTCCCCACCAGGGTGAGAGGACGCCGTTTTGTGGATAGAGTCGCTTCAGTAAACGGGAGCACCCGAAGTGTCGCCACCCCCGGACGAGCCACCGCCACTGACTTTGTTCGCAGACTTTTCTAAGCCCTCGCCGCCGATCCGCATGTCACGGCCGAGACCGATCATCGTATTGCAGGAACTGAAAAGCACGGCCGCAGCAGCAACAGTCATGAGGAGAATTGATTTCATTGGGATTTTTGATAGCTGAATTTCACGGGCCTGCAAGACGATATTGTAAACATGACTTAAGTTTCTCCGGCCCCATCAAGATTCCAGCGAGACATCCACCAGCAACGGCGATGTGGCCAAATCCGAAGGCGCGACGGCCTTTTCGTTTAACGGCATTTTTTCAATGCTGCCATATCGCTCTTCAACGAGCTTTTTCACCTTGGGATCTTCGAGATGATAGTCCCGAAACCGCCGCGGTGTGCACAGCTCGACGCCGCCGTGTTGATAGATTTTCCAGACCAGTTCGGAGCAATAGAGCGTGGCGTCATCCCACCGGAAGCGCGCGTCATAGTTCTTGCCGATCTGCGCTGCGGCCCAAGTGCGGGCCACCTGATAGTTCGCGGGAGCGAGAGGGGACTTGAGGCGGCGGGCCATGAAGGTGCCGGGCTTGCTGCGCGATTTAAAGGTGTCCAGCGACACCACGCTCACCGGCTGCACCGCTTCTAACACCATCGGCTTGCCGTCGCTCAGAAACACGATCCCGCAATGGGTGTAGGGCGAACCGGTCGCTGCGATGATTGCCCCGCCTTGGCCGGCGGTTGAGCCGCTGAAAACGATGTCGCCCTCTCGCCAGTCGGCAGCGAAGGATGGGCTCGCCGTAACCACGGCGGAAATGGCCAGGAGCACGCGAGTTGCTGTGCTGAAGAAAAGATACTTGCCCATGCGCCAACCATGCATCGCCGAGAACTCAATTCAAGCGGCCATCTTCTGTGCCAAACCGCGCGGAAGCAGCCTCCGGTAATCGAGCGGACAATCGACTTCCTGATCGCGATTGAAAATCACCCTGCTGCGCCACAGCTAACCCCTTGACATGTCGGATCGCGGAGGCAATCAAATCCTCAACGGTGAATGATCATTGCGTTTGCCGTCACTCCCTAACTCCAAAAAACCAACGATCATGAAACAAGCACTCATCGCCACTCTCGCTCTATCATTATCAATCGCCGCCGCAGGAGCCGCCCCCAATGGCAATGAAAAGGCCAAGGAAAAGGAGAAGGCGAAACAGGAAGAGAAAGCCGCGCGTGAGAAAAAGCGGGCTGCGGTGGAAGAGGTTTTGAAGGCGAAGGATAAGAACAACGACAGTTCGCTGACCAAGGATGAATACCTAACGGGTGAAGCGGACATCGAAGCCGCGACCAAGATTTTCGACAAGTTCAACAAGAACAAGGATCGTGCGCTTTCCAAAGAAGAGATCGCCGCTTCCCTCGGCATGTGATCGCCGGTCACTGCAAACTGGCTTGGAAATTGCCGCGAGTTAGAAACGCCCGCGCCTCGCCGACGAGGAACAGCGAGCCTGCGATCAGGATCGGGTTTCCGCTGGCGGCGGCGGCAAAGGCGGCTTGAAAGGTGGGAAATGCCTCATGCGGCGGGGCACCGAACGGCAGAAGCGTGGCTAGCTCCTCCGGGGACACGGCGCGCGGAGTGTCCACCGGACACAGGAAAATCCCCGAAGCGAGCGGCGCGAGGATTCCGAGAATGCCGCGGATGTCCTTGCCGCCGACGGCACTGAAAACCAGCGCTGGCTTTTTCTCCCCGAAACTCTGCCGCCAAGTGGCTGCGAGAACTGCGGCGGATTGGGGATTGTGTGCACCATCGAGGATGACGCCGGGGCAGATGATTTCAAATCTCCCAGGCCAGCTCACCTGACTGAGGCCGTAGCCGACGCTGTCCGAGCTGAGGGGGATTCCTAACCGATGGAGCGCGGCCACCGCCAGCGCGGCATTCCACGTTTGATGCTCGCCAGCCAACGCCATCGGGTAACCTAACAGCGGCTCGGTGATGAACTCGATGGGCGAACGTCGCTCATTAGCCTCTCGCTCTAACACCACCTGGACGCTCGGCGGCTGGGGCGCACAAATCGCCGGTTTCCCGCTGACGAAGATCCCGGCCTTTTCCGCCGCGATTTCCTCGATCGTATCACCCAGCCACTGCATGTGGTCCAGGCCGATGGGCGTGATCACACACACGTCGGCAGGCACTGCGGTGGTGGCATCGAGCCTGCCGCCCATGCCGGTTTCGAGGACGATCAGCTCGCACTCGCGGAGGCGGAACCAGCGCATCGCCAGCACCAGCGTGATTTCGAAAAACGTCGGATGCGTTTCCATCCGCTCGCACAAAGCCCGCAGCTCGGTGAGCATCGCGGCGCAGGGCTGCTCGGGGATTTCCTCGCCGCTCACTTGGATCCGCTCGCGGAAGTCGATGAGATGCGGCGAGGTGAAAAGTCCACAGCGCTGGCCGCAGGCGCGGGCGATGCTATCAATCATCGCGCAGGTGCTGCCCTTACCGTTAGTCCCGGCGACGTGGATGACCTTCACCCGGTGCGCCGGGTAGGCGAGGAAGTCTTTGAGCAACTGGCGCGGCCCGTCGAGCCCGAGTTTGATTCCAAACATCTGGGTCGCAAATAACCAGTCAATCGCCTCGCGGTAGTTCATCATCAAGGCCCATCCTTCACCCGGAATTGAATCGCTGCCAAGCAGGCAATTACCAATCCGCATGAGAAGTCGGGGTGTGTTCGGCGGTGCCCCCGAGCGAACACTCCATGTAAAGTTGGCCCACCTCTGGGAACACATCCGGCGTCGCGCAAGTGTAGGAGCCACCTGCCGGGCATGGCACCACGCCGTGGATTTTCCGGTAAATAGGGTTCTCGATGTAGCCTCGTGAAAGCAGATGCTCGGCGATGTCTTGGCTGCCATTTTCCGTGTTAGGCCGGCTGCCATAGTTATAGCCGTAAAGGTTCTGATAGGAGCGCGTCGCGACTTGCACGTTGCGCAGTGCTAACACGCAGGTCGCGCGGTCGCCGCTACGCCTCCAGGCTCGGGTGCCGATGAATATTATAGAGGTCAAGGCAAGCAGAACCGTGAGGACAACCGACAGTTCGACTATGGTCAAACCGCGGTGCCACACAACCCGGGGGGAGGAGTTGTTAGTCATTTATTGGGGGGAGTTGGCAAGACCCTACCCCGGAATCTCCGCGATGAAATAACGTGATCGCGGTTAAACTCGGTCCACGGGGAAATCCCTTTGGAAGCCGTCCTCGGGTGCTGATAGATGGCTCGAAACTACTCGGCAGTTAGAGTTCCTTGATCCAGAGATTCGCGAAGTCGATCGCCGAGCCGTGGTGCTGCAGACCGATCGCTCCCTTCGCTGGGACGCCGGGAAGTTGGGCGCTGTCGATGACTACGCGACCGTTGAGGGCGACCGTGAGCCGGTCGCCCACGATCGTGACCATGGTCCGGTTCCATTCCCCCACCGGACGGTCGGCTTTGCTCTTCGGAGTCACCTGCGCACGCACCTCGGCGGACAGAGCCGGGTTCGTGCGGTAGCCGTAAACTTCGCCCGAGCCGACGCTCCAGGTCCACAAGTTCACCTGGCTCGCCATGTTTCCTCGCAGATAGATTCCACTGTCGAGATCTTCGATTTCGACGAGTTCGGGTTTCCCGTCATTGTCGAGTTTGTAAGTGCCATCGGGTAAAATGATCGGCTGCATTTTCAGCGGTCCCTTGCCGCTCCAGCGCCAATCACAGACGAGCGTGCAGTCGCCGTATTCCTTCTCGGTCCAGAGATCGGATGGCTCACCGGGGAGACCGCTGTGTTTGAGAATTCCGTTTGCCATGGCCCATTCCGAGTTGTTTCCATGTTTCCAGCCATCAAGATTTTTGCCATCGAGCAGTGGCTGGAAACCAGCGGCCATCACACCTTCCGTGTTCGCCATCGGCGGGGTTTCCAAGATCTGAATGTTCCGGAAGGCGACTCGGTCGCCATGACCTAACCAGGCGATGTGGCCGGCCCGTCGTTTCACGCCTTCATGCTTCGGATTGCGGGCACTCAGATCGTCGAGATTTGCGCGAAGGATGATTTCGCCGTTCAGCTCGACCATTAGACCGGAGTCAGACACCACCACTCGCTCATGGTTCCACTCGCCCACCGGCTTGAGTCCACTCTTCTTCGCCGGGGCCAGCGTGTAGAGCGAGCCGTTAAACTGATAGTCTTTCAGGTCGCCGTATTTCGGATCCGTGTTGTCGAGAATTTGAATTTCCATCCCGGTGTAGGCACCGTCGCCTGTCCCGGGGTAATGAATGCCAAGTCCGTTGTTTCCGCCCGGCGGAAGTTTGAAATCAAACTCGAATATATAATTCGCAAATGTCTCCTCAGTGACTAAGTTTTTCCCCTCGGGCGTGCAGACGATGGCACCATCCTCCACCAAATAGCCCCCACCGGTCCACCCACTGAGGTCTTTGCCATTAAAAAGGGAGCGAGGCACAGGGGGTTCCGCAGCTAAAGCGTGCGAGAAGAGGGAGGTCGCGATTAATGTGGAGATGTATTGGTTCATGGGAGGCATATTTTACGTTTAGTTATCTATCAGCCGCAAGCGCGTCGATCAAATAGCGTGCCGGACGGAAGTTCTCAATAAGGATTTCGCTTTGGGCACCTCGCTTCATCCGCACTTGGCTGATGTTAAAATTAGGCGTCTTGTGAGGGGCGAAAAGGATGTCATCGTGCGTCGAGTTCGCGTGTGTCTTAAACATACTTGGCAAGATGTCTCCACCGAGATGGTCGTCGCGTCCGGTCGCCAGATGGCAAGTCCCCAGAACTTTCTCATCTTGGATATCCGCACCCGATACCGGAAGCACTTGGGTGCCGAAGCCGAGCTCGCCGAGGGTGCCAGTCATGGGATCATCTGCTAGACGGGCGTTATGGGCATCAATGGTGGTTTGATTTCCCTGAATGAGTGTGGAGTGGACGATACAGCGGTTTTCGACATCCAATACTCCGAGCGTGCCATCTTCATACTTCATCGGGAATTGGCCACGGGCATCTTTGGGCACGAAATAGACCTCGCCTGCGGGAAGGTTTGCGATGTCTGGAGTTTTACCTAAACAAAGTCCGTGTGATTTCTGGGCATCTTGGCCACCGAGTCCGAGCCAAGCCGTTAGGACACGCCCGTCTTCGAGGGCGAAGTCGATTTCGATCGAGTCCGCATTTGTCAGCGCGATGCGCAGCCGCTCAGCATCCCCGGAGACTTCGTGGTAATCCACCGCAAGGCCCGAGTTAAGGATTATATCATTGAGGCCATGAAGCGTCGCACCACGGAATCCATATTGCTTGCACTTGGCCGTTAGAGGGGCGGTCGCGGAGAAGGTGGAAATGCAGAGGATGATGTCGTAGTTCGGATAAATGTCTGCATCCAGCGAGAGGAGCTTGCCATTTGTGTTCCACACTGCATCCGCTAGATCGAGATTCGAGCCATGGGTGCAGCGGAATGCAAACATTTCGCCGCCTGTCATGCCGAGTTCGTCGAGGACTCCTTGTTGGAGACCCAGATAGAAATATTGGTGGGCTTTCTTCTGGATTGGAAATCCCGGCTGCGTGAGGAAGGTGTAATCTTTGATGAGTGATTCCGGTTCATCAAAATCAATTAAGATACAAACGCGGCAGCCTTCGGTCGGCGCGAAGACGGTGCCAAGAAGCCGAACCAAGTCGAACGGAGGAAACCTGCGGTTTTCCGGGTGCAGCAAGATTTCCTCGTGGAAGTAAGCGGGGAGGGAAGGGGCGGAGATACTCATCATGGTGTGGGAGCCTAAAACTGCTTGCCAGTGCCGCAAGCGGCGATTCGCGAAAACTCAAAGAATGCCCAAGTCCGGCAATTCATTGTCGTCCGGCCCGCCGCTCTCGCGCATCTCGCGAAGGACAGCGGTCATGTCATCCAGCGTATCCCACAGCTCTCTAACCACATAAAGCGGAGCTCCGCAACGCACCACCAGCGCCAGACAATCCGACGGGCGCGCGTCTAGCTCGACGATTTTTCGCTCCATGATTTCGTTCTCGGCCTCGAGAATCAGGCGGGCATAATAAATCTCCTGCTCCATCCGCACGATCACCGCCCGCGATACTTTCGCGCCGAATGTTTGAAGTGTTAGCAAATACAAATCATGCGTCAGCGGTCGTGGCGGAAGTTGGCCACTCAATGAGGCATTGATAGACGCGCCCACCCCGGGATCGATGTAGAACACGATGGTTTTGTTCCCGTCCCCCAGGAATACAGCGCATCCCGCCTGGGTAGGCAGCAGTGCGATCGGCTCAACGCGAACAAGGCTTTGCATCGGTGCCAGCATACCGGCAAGACTTTGGATTTTCCAAGACCAAACACTGGATGGAGGCCGACGAAGCCCCCGCTGTCTGCGGCCCAAACCCGCTCAAGATCGCTAAATTCACCTCAAATCAAGCGGGAAATACTGAACGTAACCCTCATTTTCAGCGACTTGTGGGTGGATTCAAAAAACTTCATAAAAACCTCACAAAAGGGATTGACCCGCGTCGCGGGGTCGGAATAGGTTCCGC
>JAYVEJ010000025.1:0-2557 GCA_043748885.1 Luteolibacter sp.
AAAACTCACGACCATGATGCGCTTCACCACCCTCATCAAACACCCTGCCGACTGGATGACCGGCGGACAGGGAGTGCATGGTGCCGTGCTCACTTCGAGGATCCGCTTGGCGCGGAATTTGCGCCGCCATCCGTTCCCAGGCTGGGCCAAGCGCGATCAACGCGCCGCTGCCCTCGATCTGATGCGCCCAGCCGTGGAGTCCTTGCCTGCGATGAAAGGCGCGTTTTCCCACGAGCTCGGCGATCTGACATCGGTGCAAAAACAAGTGCTCGTCGAGCGTCACCTGATTTCCCGCGAGCACGCCGCACGCAGTGAAGGCTCGGCAGCGATCATCGAGCGCCGCCAGACTTTCAGCCTGATGCTGAACGAGGAGGACCATCTGCGGATGCAGGCGATCCGCCCGGGACTGCAACTCACCGCCGCTTTCAACGCGCTCTCAGAACTCGACACCGAGCTGGAGGAGTCACTCGAATTTGCCTTCGATCCCACGCTCGGTTATCTCACCACTTGTCCGACCAATCTCGGCACCGGCCTGCGTGCCTCTGCGATGTTGCACCTGCCCGGCCTCGTCCTCAGCGACCAGATCGGCCAAGTGCTCCAAGCGGTGAACAAGATCGGTCTCGCCGTGCGCGGGCTGTATGGGGAAGGCACCGAGTCGCTTGGTAATCTCTATCAGATCTCCAACCAATCGACGCTCGGCGAGAGTGAGGAAACGATCATCCGCCGCCTGGAGCGAGTCATCTCGCAGGTTTCTAACCACGAACAAAACGCTCGCGAAAAACTGTTGGAAGACGACCCGGAAATGGTCTCGGATAAAATTGGCCGCGCCTATGGAGTCCTGCGTTACGCCCACATCATCGACTCAAAGGAAGCCCTCAATCACCTCTCGCTGCTGCGCCTCGGTGGCACCCTCGGGTTTTTTCCGCCGGAAACCGTGATGCTCTGCGACACCTTGCTGATGGACATTCAACCGGCCCACCTTCAGCTCCATTCAGGCCGCAAACTCTCACCGGAAGAACGCGACGCAATCCGCGCAGAAATCGTGCGCTCCCGTTTGCTTTCCCTTGAATCCCCTGATAATCGTATCTCATCAAAAGACGACAACAACCTATCAGACCCCTCTAACCCAGGCGACGTATGAACAACTTCACACCACGTGCTCAACAAGTCCTCGCTCTCGCTCGTAAGGAAGCGGATCGATTTAACCATTCCTATGTCGGCACCGAGCACTTGTTGCTCGGGCTGATCAAGCTCGGCCAAGGCGTGGCCGTCAATGTCCTCGAACGGATGGGCCTCGAACTCGAAGCCGTGCGCATGGAAGTGGAAAAGGAAGTCGGCTCCGGTCCGCCGCAGAAGGCCGCAGGAAATATTCCTTACACGCCGCGCGTGAAAAAAGTTCTAGCACTTGCTAACAAGGAAGCCAAAGCCCTCAACCATTCCTACGTCGGCACTGAGCATCTACTACTCGGCCTGCTCCGCGAAGGCGAAGGCGTCGCCGCCCGCGTGCTCAAGCGTCTCGATGTGGACATCCAGCGCACCCGCAACGAAATCCTCGCCGAGATCGATCCTAACTTTTCGCCCGACGATCAGGACGACGACGATGACGACGACGGAGCAGACGACGGCCCCTTCGAAGACGAAAGCCCCGCCCAAGCCGCCGCTGCGGAAGGTGAGGCGAAATCGAAAACACCGGCGCTCAAAGCGTTTGGTCGCGATCTAACCAAGGTCGCTCGCGAGGGCGGACTCGACCCGGTGATCGGTCGCGAAAGCGAGATCGAGCGCGTGATCCAGATCCTCTGCCGTCGGACGAAAAACAACCCGGTTCTCATCGGTGAAGCCGGAGTCGGTAAGACCGCCATCGTTGAAGGTCTCGCCCAGGAAATCGCCACCGGCAATGTTCCCGAGATTCTCCGCGACAAGAAAGTCATCACCCTCGACCTCGCGCTGATGGTCGCCGGCACCAAATACCGCGGCCAGTTTGAGGAGCGTATCAAGGCGGTCATGGATGAAATTCGCAAGGTGAAGAACGTCATTCTATTCATCGACGAGCTCCACACCATCGTCGGTGCCGGTTCCGCCGAGGGTGCGATGGATGCTTCTAACATTATCAAGCCCGCCCTCAGCCGCGCCGAGTTGCAATGCGTCGGTGCCACCACCCTCAACGAGTATCGCAAATACATCGAGAAGGACTCCGCGCTGGAACGCCGTTTCCAACAGGTGAAAGTCGAGGAACCATCCGTCGATGACGCGATCAAGATCCTCCAAGGTCTTCAGGAAAAATACGAATCGCACCACAAGGCGAAGTTCACACCCGAAGCCATCGAGGCGGCGGTGAAACTAACATCCCGCTACCTGACTGCCAGATTTCTGCCAGACAAAGCCATCGACGTGCTCGACGAGGCGGGTGCCCGCGCCCGCATCGGCACGATGACCCGGCCGCCATCCATTAAGCAGATGGAAGCCGCCATCGAGCAAATCAATCGCGACAAGGTCGCCGCCATCGCTGAGCAAAATTTCGAGAAAGCCGCCGCCCTGCGCGACGACGAAAAGCACGCCA
>JAYVEJ010000026.1:0-2555 GCA_043748885.1 Luteolibacter sp.
TGATCCACGGGCCCTGCCGGCGTTCCTGCGCGCTTTGCATGAAGGCAATGACTGCGCCTTCGGCAGCCGCTATATCAATGGCGGCTCGATGGTGGATTCCGCATGGCAGCGGCGGGTGCTTTCCAAGGGTGGCTCCATGTTAGCCCGGCTCTTGCTCGGCGTGAGCATCGTGGACATGACTTCCGGTTACCAAGCCTTCCGCCGGGAAATCCTCGTTCGCCTAATGGCGCGGCCGCTGTTGTCCAAGGCTCACTTCTATCAGACCGAAGTTCGATACTTACTGCGTCGGGAAAAGATCATCGAAGTTCCCATCCACTACCGGGCACCGTCGCCACGAGTCTCGCGCAATGCCATTCGGAATTCCTTTGCGGTCCTCGGTCACTATACTTTTCTCCGGCTCACCGGCCGCGCCACCAGTCTCTGAATCATCACTTTCCTCAAACGAACATGTCTCTGAAAACCGCCCTTGTCGTCACGAGTATTTCCGCGCCCAATCCAGTTCTTCAATCACTCGCCGCAGGTGCCATGGCCCATGATTGGGATTTCATTGTCGCCGGTGATACCAAGAGCCCCGCGACTTTTGAGCTTGAAGGTTGTCGTTATCTATCCGTCGCGGATCAGCAAGCAAGTAGCCATGAGTTGGGGCGGCTTTGCCCCACTCGTTCTTATGCTCGCAAAAATATCGCTTATCTCGAGGCGATCGCCCGTGGTGCCGAAGTTATTGTAGAAACGGATGATGATAATTTCCCTCGCGAGTCGTTTTGGCTACCTCGGACCTATAACCTCGCCTGCCGTCCGGTGGACCAGAGCGGCTGGGTGAATGTTTATGCCTATTTCTCTGAAACCTTTATCTATCCGCGAGGCTTGCCCCTCGATCATGCGCGCGTCACTCCGCCGCTGCCCGCGCCCATGCAGGAGCTGGAATGCCCGTTGCAGCAAGGTTTGGCCGATGCCAATCCCGATGTGGATGCTGTCTATCGGATGCTTTTCCCGTTGCCTTTCGAGTTTGATTCCGACGTCGAACCGGTGGCGCTTCGAGGCGGTGCCTGGTGTCCCTTCAATAGTCAAAACACGACTTTCTTTAAAAAGATATTTCCGCTGTTATATCTACCTGCCCATTGCAGTTTCCGCATGACAGATATCTGGCGCAGCTTCGTCGCCCAGCGCATCCTGCATCATCTCGGGTATCCCGTATTATTCCATGGCTGCACCGTCTGGCAGGAGCGAAATGAACATAGCTTGCACGGCGATTTCTGCGATGAAGTTTCCGGTTATGTAAACAACCACGCGATCCGCACGGCGTTAGTGAACTTGGATTTCGGCCAAGCCACCGACATTTGCCAACTCCTCGCTCAGTGTTACCAATGCCTGATGCAGCACGGCTGGGTGGGTAAAGAAGAAGAGCCGTTGCTCGCCTCTTGGGTCCGCAGCTTAAAGTCGTTGGCAGTTGTCTAACGGGCAATGCGGGCTTACGGACTTCCCGTCACCATGACTCTCAAACTCTTCATCCTCGCCTTCTTCGCGATTCTGCCAGCGACCGCCTTCGAGTTGCCAGCAAACTCGAGCCAATGCCTCGTCGGCACCTCCGATGGCTGGGATAACTCCACAGTCACCCTCCGCCTCTACCAGAAAAGCGGCAGCACCTGGAAGCCTGTTAGCGATGCATGGCAAGCCCGTCTTGGCAAAACCGGACTCGTCTGGGGCAGGGGACTTCATCCCGTGCTAGCCGGAGCCGTCACTAAGAAAGAGGGTGACAATCGCTCGCCCGCCGGAGTTTTCGCCATCGGCGGGGCTTGGGGTGATGATGCATCTATCCGCAAGAATTCTGCGCTGCCCTATCATCAAGTCACTGCCCGCGACTTATGGGTGGAAGATCCCGCTTCACCACAATATAACAGGAACGTGGTTCTTGATCACGATCCCGCCACGGTATGGGAAAAAAAGCAGCAGATGAAGCAGAACGATGCCGCCCATTCGCTCAAACTCTTCATCGCCCACAACGCCCCGCCGAACGTGGTTCCTAACGCCGGCTCGTCGATCTTCTTCCATATCTGGCGGCGCGACGGAGCCGCCGCCACCGCTGGCTGCACCACCATGGAGAAGCCGAAACTCCAATGGCTCATCTCCAAGATCGACCCCGCCAAGCGACCGCTCTACGTCCTCCTCCCCAAAGCGGAATATGAGAAATACCGCACCGCCTGGAAGCTACCGTAAACTTCATGAACGAGCGCCGGATTTATCGGGGCTTTCATTCATTCTCTTCCCCTTCATGGGGAAGGTTCATGCTCTCCGCATCGATTGAACCCTCACCCCGCGCCTACGACCACCCTGAGCGCCACTCAACGTTCCTGGATCTTCAAGCGGATGAAGCGCCTGCCTGTCCCCGAAATTGGCGTGGCGTCCCGCACCGCGAGCAGGGTGTCGTCATCCTGAAGCGTGACCGTGTTGTCTGGCCCGGAACTCCAGGTTGTAAGATCGGAACTAACTTCCACAATGTAATCGACATCGGTGCGCTTGGTGCGCCGCGGCACGTTGAGTGTTAGATAGGGCGCAGC
>JAYVEJ010000027.1:0-2551 GCA_043748885.1 Luteolibacter sp.
GAGGAGATCTCGTATTTCCGCAGTAGCCCACGAAAATCCTAAACACGCCTATTCCCCTTTCAAAGGCTCTGTTGTCTTTGAGCTCCAGCCATAGAATCTAGGCAAAGAAATTGACACCCAAGATGAATCGATTAGGACAATTCTCGCTAGGTTGGTGCGTCGGAGTGATTTTTCTCCACGCAGCGATGACCTTGGCACTTGCACTCCTGTTATTCGTGGGCGGTATGGGAAGCTTCACGTATGGACCAGGGGCGGGGTTCCACGTGACCAGAGTGCTGATGTGGATATGGAGTCCGTTCGTGATGGCAGCGGCCAACGATAACAGTGGAATCGGAATGCCCGCCGAAGGAGTAGCACTTTTATGGTCGCTAATCGTCGGAATTCTCGGAGGCTTCATTATTCCGTTATTTATCAAGCCGAAGACCCAGAAGCCATTGCCACCCGGAGCCAATCCAGACATAGTCGGCACGCCTTGGGAGAAAAAGACCCCGGTGAGGTTTGAGACGCTGCGAGAGGTCGAAGACAAGCAAAAAGACAAAGAAGCCTAACAAGACGAGACACGGCAACCGCCACTAGCCGCCCTGTTTACATGATCCACCGTAACTTCAACCCTTTCCCCTCGTCCGACGCTCGCCCTCGCTAGTGGCGGTGCGTGCTCTTTGACGTTGTGCAAGAAATGAAGAGTCCCACTAAAGAAGAGCGAGAACGCTGGTGGCTCCTTTGCTACGCGGTGACCGCAATGAGCAAGGCGAAGTCCGCTTGCGATTTGATCCATGAGCATTGCGATGATTGGGACCATCCACTCTACGAACCGCTCTCTCTGGCGGTTCATGTCTATTACTCGCGCCCATTCATGAACAGCTTCGGGGTAGGCCGATTGGAAAATGAGATCGTCCCGTTTGGCAGGCGGCATACAGGAATACACAAATGGCTTACGCATTTTCGGAGTTCCTTCATGGCACACACCGATTCCACCATGGATGAGATCGCCGGAGAGCCGATCAATGATGTTGTCTATTACATCAAGGAGGGTTCTTTGGGGTTTTCTACACGATGCGGGCGAGCGGAGCCAGCCGAATACCAGAAGGCGAGATCGCATTGCGAGCTTATGACTGATGTCTTTCAGGATCATTTGCTTGAGTTATATAAGAAGTTTCGTGATTTGATACCTTTTGCCGATGGCGAACATTTACTCTGCCTCGATCCCAATTCCCCAGTTTTTAGGTTGGGGCACGTCACACCGCGAAATGCCACCTTTCACTACAAAATCAAATGAAGAAGCACAACAAGACGAGACACAGCAACCCCTATCAGCCGCCCTGCGGTGCGCTAGATTTCTGGACCAAAAGACACCAGAATCCACTCATGACTCCCAGCAAACCAAGAAAGCAATACACCCCCGAGTTCAAGGCCCAGGCCATTGAGCTGCTCGCCCTCGGCAGACCCGTCGCGGAACTCGCCGAAGAACTCTGCATCAGCGTTAATCTCCTCTACTCTTGGAAAAGCAGTTCGCAGGCCGCGCAGGTCGGTAGCGTAGGCGAGAACGCCGCAGCGGACGACCTGCGCGGCCTGCGGCGCGAAATCACCCTCCTCCGTCAGGAGAACGACATTTTAAAAAAAGCCGCAGTCATCCTCGGCACCAAAACCCAGCCGAATTACGCGCGATGATCGAGAGCATCCATCAACAAACCGGCCACGCCATCCGGCCCATCTGCCAGGTTCTGGGAGTCCCCCGCAGCAGCTACTACCACGCCTCTGAGCCGACTCCCTGCCAAAGTGCCGACCTCGTCATCGGCTTAGAAATCCAGAGCATCTTCAAGCGTCACCGTCGCCGTTACGGCTACCGCCGCATCCACGCAGATCTCGCCGATCAGGGCATCATCTGCGCCGCCGCCCGAGTCCGCCGGATCATGGAAGAACGGGGGCTACGCGCCATCCAGCCCAAGACCTACGTGCCAAAAACCAGTGATGGAAGAGCCGACAAACCCTCGCCCAATCTCCTGCTAGAAAAGCCCCTTCCCGGGCAATCCGACAAGGTCTGGGCCGGGGACATCACCTACATCCCCACGGCGGACGGTTGGCGCTATTTGGCGGTCATTATCGACCTCTGCTCGCGCCGCATCGTCGGCTGGGCGCTCGCCGACCACATGCGCGCCGAGCTTGTCACAGACGCCCTCAAGCAAGCCCTCGGCACGCGCCCCATCGCACCCGGCCTGATCTTCCACAGCGACCGTGGGAGCCAATACGGCAGCCGTGCGCACCGCCAAATACTCGAAGCTGCGGAGATCCTCCAAAGCATGTCTGCCCGCGCCAATCCCTATCACAACGCCTGGACCGAATCGTTCATGGGCACCCTCAAGAACGAAATGCTCCAAGGCGGCAGCTTCGCCACCGAGGCGGACGCCCGGATCGAGATTTTCGATTTCATCGAATCCTACTACAATCATCACCGCAAACACTCCGCCCTCGGCTACCGAACCCCGGCCCAATTCGAGGCCAAAACCGACCCTAACAATTAACCAAAATTTGGTCCAGAAATCAGTTGCACCTC
>JAYVEJ010000028.1:0-2550 GCA_043748885.1 Luteolibacter sp.
CGGAATCCCGGCGCGTTGAAGCGGATTTCCGAGCAACTCCGCAAGCTGGAACACGACCGCGGCTACATGGTCTATCTGGTGGTGGAGCCGGTGCTGATCGCCAGCTCCGCCACAGAAAAGGCGGCGGAATTGCGCGAAGCCTGGGTGCCTGACGGAAATGGCCTCGTCGTGGTGTTCGAGACGGACAGCCGCAATCTCGCAGTCGGCCGCGATTTGGTGGACAAGCAGTCCAGATTTAAAAACCTCGCGCGAGTGCCCACCTACGAAACGGCAGCCATCCTCAGCCGGGCAATGGGCGACACCGATCCGAGAGTCGCGCCGGAAGTTTACCTCGAAGCGCTCATGGGAAAAATCACCGCTGAGTTCGACGCTTATTTCGAACGCCGCGACACTCCGCCGCCAGCCGCGAGGTCGATGAAAATCACCCTGTTAGTGATCGGCACGCTCTCATTGTTAGGATTGGGAGCGATCGGCCTCGGCGGGCTGATGCGGCACTCCCGGATCGCGGGCGTCCAGAGTTTCCGTTTCCCGCCGGTGAATCTCCCCGAGCGCTTGCAAGCTCCCTGCGGCGGCAGTGTCACGGCCCGCCGCTTCGCTCCGCCGACACTCTAACGGGCGCGATCCCCCGCCGCCGGACCGGCAGATAGTGCGGCAGGATGGCGGAAAACAAGTGGACCAGCGGATAGGCGGAGAGCGCAAGCAGCACGCCCATCGCCACGAAGCCGACGATGAAATTGCTCGCCGAGACGATGCCGACGATAGGCAGGGTGATTTGCCCCGGCAGGACCGGTAGGGAAAGGACATTGATCAACCACTGCCCGACGTGGATTTGCGCATACCAGAACGGCACGTTGGTGAAAGGATTGCTAACGAAACACGCGGCCATCGCGAAGGGCACGTTGACCTTCGCCCGCATCGCCAAGATCGCGGCGAAAATCGACTGCGGGATGAACGGCATCATCGAGAAAAACAAGCCGATGGCGAGGCCGGACGCCACCGTATCGCGGCACGGAATCCACAAACTGCGGTGGAAGAGGGGTTTCGAAAATTTCTGCCACCACGGGCGGTGGCGGAGTTTTTTATGGCGCAGAGCACGGAACGCCCGACGCACCATTCGCAGGTAGTGGACTTTCAT
Organism: Luteolibacter sp.; assembly: GCA_043748885.1. GTDB lineage: Bacteria > Verrucomicrobiota > Verrucomicrobiia > Verrucomicrobiales > Akkermansiaceae > Luteolibacter. The sequence continues at coordinate 1,136 of JAYVEJ010000028.1, forward strand.
GGTGGCGGACTCATCAGGCCGCAACCATTCGCCACGGCCCCTGCTGAATCAACCGCAAATGCCTTGCGTGACGGCCAGCCCTTACCCAGCCTCGCCAAAATTTCACCATGCATCCTTGGCAAGCATTCATCCTAGGCGTGATCGAAGGGATCACCGAGTATCTACCTGTTAGTTCCACCGGCCATTTGATCGTCGCCCAGCGGCTGATGGGCATCGGCACCGGCGGTCCGCAGGCGAAAGAAGCGGCGGACGCCTTCGCCGTCTGCATCCAAGGCGGGGCGATCCTCGCGGTGCTCGGACTCTATTGGAAGCGAGTCATCCAAATGATCCGCGGCGTGTTAGGGATGGATTCGGAAGGTCTAAAACTCGCCATCGCCATCATCGCCGGATTCCTGCCAGCCGCCGTGCTCGGCGTGTTGCTCAGCCACTGGATCAAGGCGCATCTGTTCGGCATGTGGCCGGTCATCGCCGCGTGGATCATCGGCGGCATCGGCATTCTTGCCGTCGCCTGGTGGCGAAAAAGCAATCCACCGCGTGGCGGAGGCAAGGAACTGAAGGATCTAACATGGCAACTCGCCCTGATCATCGGCCTGCTGCAATGCGTGGCGATGTGCCCCGGCACCAGCCGCAGCCTGATGACGATTTGCGGCGGCTTGTTAGTCGGCCTCTCGATCCGCGCGGCGGTCGAGTATTCATTCCTGCTAGGCGTGCTCACGCTCATCGCCGCCACCGCCAAGGACGCAGTGGGCAAAGTGAAAGACCTCGATCCCGTTTACAATTCCCTCTTCGGCGGCACCAAGCTGATGCTCCACGAATACGGTGCCCTGCCGATGATCATCGGCATCGTCGCCGCAGCCGTCTCTGCCGCCATCGCCGTGAAATGGCTCGTCTCCTACCTCCAAAGCCACGGCCTCTCCGTCTTCGGCTGTTATCGCATCGCCCTCGGTCTCGTCATCGGCGGGCTGATCCTCGGCAACGTGATCCACGCCTAACAAAGCCGGACCATGTCCTTGATGAACTGGCCCCACAGGAAAACCAAGCCGCGCGGAGAGTAGCGGAAATGGCCGTCGCCGGTGAGGCGGATGATCCCAGCGGCGAGGTTGTGGTTCACCTGACTGCGCCCAAAAAAGATCAGTCATGTTCTTCTGAATTGGGGGGTGTTTGACTTGAATAAGTCTCTCCCACAAATTCTATGTAAACAGAAGAAATACTCGTCTTTATGTTTACCGTATTTCAATTGGCTCATCTGACTGAGAAAGTGATAGTCGGTGAATTTTAGATTGTTGATGTTCAATTGCTGCATATTCACCAAGGTTACCAACGGTCGTGAATCGGTTGCGAGGTTATTGCTCACATCCAAGGTGACGAGGTTGATCAAACCCCCTAAAAATCCCAGATCGGCAAGCTTTGACCTA
>JAYVEJ010000029.1:0-2548 GCA_043748885.1 Luteolibacter sp.
TGCGAGAATCTAACCCGTTGCCAGCCGGCACGCCGGAAGCGCGGGGCACGCTGCCTAACAGCGCCACCGAAGCGAAGGGCGCGGGCCTCGGTGCCGCCTATGTCTGGGACAAGGGCTTCCTCGGATTTTCGTACTCGGGCGTGGATTCCACCTACGGCACCGTCGCGGAGCCGGATGTCACCATCGGCATGCATCAACGCCGCTGGGACATGCGCGGCGCAGCCTATGCGCCCGCGCCATGGATCAAGGAAATCAACTACAAGCTCGGCTACTCCGACTACGACCACACCGAGTTCGAGGGCAGCGAGGTAGGCACGCAATTCCTCATTGAAGGATTGAATGGTCGCATCGAGCTGCTGCATGAAAAGTTAGGGATGTTAGAAGGTGCGCTGGGTTACGAATATCAGCAAAGCGAGTTTTCCGCCCTCGGTGCGGAAGCTTTCCTGCCGCCGGTGGCAAACCATGTGAACTCACTCTTCTTCTTCGAGGAAGTGCCACTCGATAAGTTGCGCCTGCAATTCGGTGCGCGTTATGATCATCAAACTAACGAAACGGAATCCACCACTGCTTTCGGGTCCGGCCTGGACCGGGAGTTCAATGGCTTCAGCACCTCGGGTGCCATTGTTTATACCCCGGTGGATGACTATGCGGTCTCATTGTCCCTTGCCTACACCCAGCGCCCGCCGACCTATGTCGAGTTGTTTGCTAACGGCCCACACTTGGCCACTGGCAGCTTCGAGATTGGCGATACTGATCTGGGAACTGAAGACTCGCTGTCAGTCGATCTTTCGCTGCGGAAAAGGGCTGGCCGAGTGACCGGCAGCGTTAGCGGAGTTTACTATCGCTTCAACGACTTTGTGAGCGTCCAGCAGACCGGAACTAACGACCCGGTTAATGACTTGCCGATCTATATCTATCAGCCCATCGGCGCGAATTTCTATGGCGGTGAAATCGAAGCCACCATTCACCTGCTGGAGCCTGTGGAAGCTGCGTCCGTCACCGATTCGAAATCACCCGCTCCGCTTAGTGCCTCGGCCAGTGCCCAGCGGCTCGATCTGATCCTGCGTGCCGACTATGTCAATGCGGAGGACCGCCGCACCGGCGAGCCGATCCCGCGCATTCCGCCGTTCCGGACGAGTGCCGCGCTCGACTATTCCATCGGTCAATTCGGTGCCCGTCTGGAAGGTCAATATGCCTTCTCACAACACCGCCACGCTGACTATGAACTGCCGACAGAAGCTTACTTTCTCGTCAATGCCAGCATCAGCTATGAAATGAACTTCGGTGGCTTTGACACGACGATCTATCTAAAAGGCACTAACCTCACCAACGAGGAAGCCCGCCAGAGCACCTCATTTCTCAAAGACATCGCGCCGCTCGCCGGTCGCGGGGTCGTCGCAGGACTCCGCACTGAATTCTAATTTCTATATCTCTAACCCAGACCGGTCTGGTTCGCCAGGCCGGTCTCATCCCACTCAACCCTTATGATTGATATGTTCATTCGCGGCGGGCCGGTCCTGTGGCCGCTGCTCATCACTTCGCTAGTCGCTCTAACTGTCGTTTTCGAGCGATTGTATTTCGTCATTCAAGAACGCCGCCGCCGGAACCCGACTGCCGTGGAACAACTTCTCGGATTCGCCCAGAAAGGTGATTTCCAAGCCGCCTACGAGGTTGGGAAAAAATCTCGCAGCTACGTCGCGCGCGCATTGACCCACGCCCTCGAACATCGCGACATCTCGTTTTCGAACGCCCTACTACACGCCTCCAGTATCGAGCTTCAACGCTTCAACCGCGGCATTTCTCTGCTCGATACCATCATCACACTGGCACCGCTGCTTGGCCTCTTCGGCACCGTCGCGGGGATGATCCGCGCCTTCAGTCTGCTCGGTGCCAGCGAGCTCAGTGCGCCCACAGCCATCACCGGCGGCATTGCGGAAGCACTCATTGCCACCGCCTTCGGGCTGGTCATTGCGATGGTCGCCTTGCTGCCATTTAATTTCCTCAATGCCCGGCTCGAACAAGCCCGTCAGGAAATTGAAAACGCCGCGGCGCAATTGGAGATGATGATTCTAAAATTCAACCAATCCGCCGGATGACACCTATCCCATCGCCGCGCAGCAAGAGGCGCGCGCGCATCGAGATCATCCCATTGATCGATATCATCTTTTTCCTGTTGGCCACCTTTGTGATGATCTCCATGTCGATGGTGAAGAACAACGGCATCGCCCTCAATCTACCCGCCGCCGCGACCGGTGCCGCGCAGCCACGAGATAACCTAACCACCATTTCTATAGCAGCAGACGGCTCGCTGTTTCTCGATAAACAACCACTCACCTTCGAGCAACTCGCAACCGCTTTAGTAAATCTAGCAGCCCGCAGCAACGATGCCCCCATCTCGCTCTCTGCCGACGTGAAATCTGAGTTTGGCACCGCCATGGCTGTGCTAGATAAACTCCGTGAGACCGGTCTGACGAAGATCAGCATCGAGACTAGGGCCAAGCCGAAATGAAACCCCAGCTCGCCATCGCCGGAGTTCTCGCCGCCGCGC
>JAYVEJ010000030.1:0-2548 GCA_043748885.1 Luteolibacter sp.
TCATCCTGCTTGCCGCCGGTCCACTGGCTATCCGCGAGGAGGACCATCGCGCTGCCTGCGGCGATGGTATTGGCGTGGCCATCGACCACCGCCTGATAGGCGGCGAGATCGCTGGCTTTGTTAAGCGCGGCCCCGGCGGTTTCCTGGCGGCTGGTCTCGATGCCGCGATAAACGACCAAGCCGACCGCGCCGACCGCGAGCAGGATCGCCAAGACCGCGATGCCCTTCTGATTGCGATCGAGAAAGACCTCGAACGCATTGGGCCCTTGGGAAATTTCGGCGAGCGGGACGGGAGATTCTTTGAGATCGGCGGACATGATTGGAAATACTCAGGGTTGCGGGGGCCGATCAAAGCGGCAGTCGCGTCGAAATCAATGCGGAACTCTGGAAGTTTGCCGATTTCGCCAAACCAAGGTCGTTGGCCGGGTATTTTGATTGATCAGAGCAAGCCGCGATGGCTAGCGTCCCGCCGCATGTCGAAACGGGTTTACGTGGTCGCGGGGGAGTTAAGCGGAGACGCCCACGGCGCGGGGTTGCTGCGAGCCTTGCGGGAAATGGTCCCTGACCTCGAAATCCACGGAGTCGGCGGCCCCGAAATGGCCGAAGTCGCAGGACCGGGATTGCGGGATTGGGTCGAGGACGCCGCAGTCATGGGCGTGTGGGAGGTCTTGAAACGCTACGGTTGGTTCAAGCAGCGCTTCGGTGAAATGCTGGCGGAGCTGAAAAAATTCCAGCCCGACGTGCTCTTACTCATCGACTACCCCGGCTTCAACTTGCGCTTTGCCGAGGCGGTGAAACGCGAATTTCTCGCCACCCGCATCATTTACTACATCAGCCCGAAAGTCTGGGCCTGGAACAAACGCCGCATCCCCGTCATGGCCAAGCTGCTCGATGAAGTGCTCTGCCTGTTTCCTTTCGAGCCGCCGATTTTCGAAGACGCCGGCCTCAAAGCCACCTTCGTCGGCAATCCGCTGGTGGACGAGCTGGAGGAAAAACGGCTGGCCAACGTCCACCGCGACGAGCGGCTCGTCGGGCTTTTCCCCGGCAGCCGCGAGCGGGAAATCGCCCGGCTGTTTCCGCTGATGATCGGGGCGGCCAAGCGATTGAACGCCTGGAACGGCGACCTAAAATTCGAAGTGCCCGCCGCCTCCGCGAAGCTTGCCGGGCAAATCCGCGACCTGCTAGAAGCGGCCGCTGCGGGGGATCTCATCACCGTCACCACCGGCGGCAGCCACTCGCTCATGCAGTGCGCCTGCTGCGCGGTGATCGCCAGCGGCACGGCCACGCTGGAAGCCGCGTATTACGGCCTGCCTTACTGCCTCGTCTATCGGTTAGCGCCGTTGAGCTACGGGATGGCGAAGCTGCTAGTGAAAATCAAACACATCGGACTGGTCAACATCCTAGCCGGGGAGTTAGTCGTCGAAGAATTGATCCAATCCAAGGCGGAGCCAGTCGCGGTGGCGCGATCCTTGAAAGGCTTCTTGGAATCGCCCGCCAAACGCGAAGCACTCCAAGCCTGCCTTGCTGAAACCTCCGCAAAACTCGGCGGCAAAGGTGCCCACCAACGCGCTGCCCGCGCAGTCGCGGGCTGGCTGGAAGCCTCCTAACCGGCCACGCCGCAGGAGCCGCATTTTTCCAAAGCTCAAATTGCCGAAGACGTTCCCGCGCCATGGAATTTCCCACCTGCCGGACTGGAAATTAGCCAGTGGCCTGAGCGAGATGGTGCCATTCTGAAGAAAGACGTCGGGCAGAATGCCCGGAGCCTCAAATGTTCTGAATTTCTAAGGTCTCTCGCGCGACTTTAAATGTGTTCGCTTGAACAATTGTAAATCTCTTCTTAAAATCCCGGCATGACCTCTTTGGCGGTGGAAATCCTCAGACAGCAATTGCGCGACAAGTTCCCGCAGGCGCATGGCGCGCGGCTCGATCCGGTGCCGTTTGTGGCGGCGGGCAAGCCTTTCAATGCTGCGGCGTTTCCCGCCGGCGCGATCTGTGAGGTGCTGCCCACCGGCCCGGTCGCGGGGATTTTACTGATGGTCGCGGGCCTGCTCGGCGAGTCGGAGCCAGCGAGTCCGCACCCCGAGCTGGTGCTGGTGGACGGCGCAGATGCGTTTGACCCCAGCTCATTCGGCGGCTTAGCCTGTGCAAAATTGTTGTGGGTCCGCTGTCGCTCGGCGCTGGAAATGATCCGGGCGGCGGACCTGCTAGTCCACGATGGCAACGTGCCGTTTGTCCTGCTAGACGCGACCGGCCTAGCCCGCCGGGATCTTGCCGCGCTGCCCGCCTCGGCGTGGTGGCGGCTGAAACAACGGGTCGAAGCCACCGGCGGGCGGCTGGTGGTGCTCGCGCCATTTCCGTTAGTGCCGTGTGCCAGTCTGCGCGTGTCGCTCTCCGCCGGCTTGTCGCTGCGGGATTTCGACAGCCCGCGCGAGGAATTGTTACACCGCCTACAAGTCCTGCCGGAAGGACTGCGCCGCGCCACCTGACCGCCATGTTTGCCGCGTTCCATATCCCGGATTTTCCGCTCGTCGCCGCGCTGCGAAATCAG
>JAYVEJ010000031.1:0-2546 GCA_043748885.1 Luteolibacter sp.
CACGCCCACGGAATCCGCGCCATCTTTAAGGATGTGCGCCACGCTCATCGGCGACTTGTTGCCCGGGATAAGCAATGATTCGCCAGCGATTTCCTCTTGATGCCCAGCTTCCATGCGTGCTCCCAGTTCGAAGATTGGGTTGATCGCGTTTGGATTGTTAATGTGGTCGGTGGCGATGCGTGAAGTATCCGAAGTCCCGCGCGGTTGATTCTTTAGCATCTCCCAGAAAAAACCGCCTTCCTTCACATTGGGTGCGAACACCTTGCCTTCAGAAATATATTGGTTGCCTATCGCCGACGCGAGGTTCTCCCACTTCGGATGATTAACATCTAACGGCGGACGAGTCGGATTGAAAGCAATGTGGCACGAGCCGCAAGAAACGCCCACGCGATAGGGGCGGATCAGCCCTTTCTGAGTCGCGTATTGTGGGTCGCTATTATACTTTTCCCCATCCCACCGTTTCACTGCGTCGCCTTTGAAATCAGGATTATCGAACAGCCGGAAACCCATCACTCCAGTCGGCCGTCCATACACCGCCGGATCGATTCCGGCCACCTCTCCTTCCACCGCTTCATCGATCCAGAGTCCATATTTGTCCGGTTTGGTCGCTTGTTTGAATCCCGGCTGGTTAATCAATCCAAGTTCCTTGAATCGCTCGCCACGGTGGCGCGAGTCGATGGTTTTAAGCAAATCGAAAAGCCCGAGCGCTTCTCGCGCCACGCGATCCCAAAACTGCTCGTTGCCACCACACCACAAGTTCCAAGTGTTGCGGCCCTTGATCTCGTCCGCAGTCAGCGCGATGCCGCCGTCCATCGCTTGGAAAACATCCGCCGCCAGCTCGGGAAAATCCGCCGGCTTGCGACCGCCGCCATCATCGACAAGTGAGCCGGCTGCGGACTTCGACTTGGATTTGCAGCCGGTCCAAGTGAGGCCAATTGCGCTCAACAGCGCGGCGACTGCTAGCAATTTGATTGTCGTTTTCATTGCGAATCATCGTCAAAAGGTTGAATGAATGCCTACTTCAATTTCGCGCCACTAACGGAGCTGTTACCCCGATAATCTACCTTGATAACAACCACTATCCGCAGCGTTGGCAATCCCTAAATCCGTTGTCATTGGTCGTTAATCAGATGAATTCGAATTGGCGGGACTTGCACTCTCTCCGGTGGCTTGCAACTCTCTCCCTGTCATGCCCTTGCTCGATGTCAGGAATCTCACCACCCGCTTTCACACCCGCAACGGCGTCGTCCATGCAGTGGAAAATGTTTCGTTCACGGTCGATCCGGGACAGACGCTCGGCATCGTCGGCGAGTCCGGCTCGGGGAAATCGGTTACCTGTTATTCGCTGCTAGGGCTGATCCCCCAGCCGCCCGGCCGCATCCATTCCGGGCAGGCAATCTTCGACGGCATCGACCTCCTCAAGATCCGCGAGAAGCAACTGCGCAAAATCCGCGGCAAGCGCATCTCGATGATCTTTCAGGATCCGATGACCTCGCTCAACCCGTTCATGAAAGTGAGCGCCCAGCTCACCGAACCGCTCGCGCTGCATGAAAATTCTCACGGTAAACAAGCGCTCCACCGCGCGATCGACGCGCTCGCCGAGGTCGGCATCCCGGAGCCGGAAAAGCGCATCTATTCCTATCCGCACGAGTTCTCCGGCGGCATGCGCCAACGCGTGATGATCGCCATGGCCCTGATCACCCGGCCCGAACTTCTGATCTGCGACGAGCCCACCACCGCGCTCGACGTCACTGTCCAGAAGCAGGTGCTAGACCTGATCCGCGAGCGTCAGCGGCAGCTCGGCACCGCCGTTATTTTCATCACCCACGATCTAGCAGTCGTGTCTAGCATGTGCGATGTGATCAACGTGATGTATGCTGGCCGGATTGTCGAAAGCGCGGAAAAATCCGAGTTATTCAGCCATCCGCTGCACGCCTACACCCGCTCATTGTTGAAATCCATCCCCGCGATTCACCCCAAGGGCGAACCGCTGTACACCATCCCCGGCCTGCCGCCCGACCTCTCGCGGCCCTCGCCTGGTTGCTCGTTCCAGCCGCGCAACCGCATCGGCAAACCCAACCTCTGCTTGACTGATAGATCGCCGTCGCTCGACGAAATCCAACCCGCCCATTTCGCGCAGAATTGTCCGGGGTGTTTGGCGACGGCTTAAATTTCTCAATGCCCGTCGCCCCGCGCGAGCAGTTCTGCTTCTTCCTCGTGTGAGTGGATTTGGAGCGTGACTTGCACTCCTTCACGGTCGGCGGCGGCTTTTAGAACGCTGCGGATCGCTGAGGCGGTGAAGCCGTTGCGACCGATGAGCATCGCCACGTCCGGCTTGGCGAGAACGAGTTTGAAGCGCAACCGTTTTGGCCCTAGCTCGGCCACTTTGAGCTGCGCTTGGGATGGCTCGTCGATCAAATTGACGGCCACGTATTGGAGGAAATTCTTCAAACGATCAGTGACGGCCTGCATGATGCGAATAGACTGGCGCAGCGTCCGGCACTCGGCAAGCCAAGGTTCTTACTTGGATTTCCGACTCACTACAT
>JAYVEJ010000032.1:0-2542 GCA_043748885.1 Luteolibacter sp.
TTTCCGCAGTGGTTTTGTTCGTGCTCTCGCTGGTGGTTTTCGCCTTCGTCTGATGGAAATTCTTTGCCTCGGCCTCAATCACCGCACCGCCCCCGTGGAGGTGCGGGAGCGCTTTGCCGTGGGCACCGCTAAGCTCGGCGAGGCGGCCAACGAACTCGTCGCGCTGGCCGAAGCCGCCGAGGGCGTGGTCATTTCCACCTGCAACCGCACCGAGTTTTACCTCGCTGCTGAAGACGCACGGGCGGCCTTCGGACTCGTCGAAACCCGGCTGGCCGAGAAAATCCAACTCGACTCCAGCGTGGCTGCCCATTTCTACCGCAAGGAAAAATCCGAAGCCGCCCGCCACCTCTGCCGGGTCGTCAGCGGACTCGACTCGATGATGCTCGGAGAAACGGAAATCTTCGGCCAAGTCAAACAGGCTTACAGCGCAGCTCTCGAATCCGGCGCGACGGGTGCTGTCTTAAACAAGCTTTTCCAACGCGCGTTCGGGGTCGGCAAGAAGGTCAGGACAGAGACCTCGATTCAGGAAGGATCAACGTCCGTTGGAAACGTGGCGGTGGACTTGGCGGAGAAGATTTTCGGCCATCTGAAGAATAGCGAAGTGATGATCCTCGGAGCGGGAGAAATGAGTCGGATCACCGCGCAGAGCTTGGTTTCGCGCGGCGCGAAGTCGATCTTTGTGACCAATCGGTCGTTTGAACGGGCGCAGCAATTGGCGACGGAAATGGGCGGCACCGCGGTGCGTTTCGACGATTGGCAACGCGTGCTCGAGCGGGTGGACGTGGTGATTTCCTCGACCGGTGCACCTCATGCCATCGTCCACCGCGCGGACGTGGAAAAGGCCCGGCGAGCGCGGAAATACCGGCCGCTGTTTTTCATCGATATCGCCGTGCCGCGCGATATCGACCCGGCGGTCGGCGAGATCGAGGAAGTCTATCTCTACGACATCGACACGTTGGAGCAGCTCGCCGAGGAGGCCCGCACCCGGCGGCAACTCCAGATCGAGCAATGCGAGCGGATCATCGAGGTGGAGCTGGGGAAATTGAATTTGCCCGGGACTTGAAACCCCAAGGAGCCGGCGGACTCCGATCCGCCGCGCCAATGGTGAGTCGATGCGGTGAGCAAATGCACTCTTCCATCGGCCCCTCATTGGCTTGGCGATTCCGAGATCGCCACTCCTTGTTGCTAGATGTCCAACCGATAACCCACGCCACGGACGGTGATCAGGTGGCATGGATTGGCCGGGTCGGCTTCGAGTTTGGCGCGGAGGGCGGTGATGAAGTTGTCGATGGTCCGCAGGCTCGGATAGGCGTGGTAGCCCCAGACGACATCGAGGAATTTCTCGCGGCTAACGGCTTCACCGGGATGCGCGGCGAGCAGCCGCAGAATCCCGGTTTCCTTGTCAGATAGCGCGTGCTCTTGCCCGCCGCGGGTCAGCACGCAGCGCCGGAAGTCGATGCTGGCGAGGCCGATTTCCAACAGATCCGGCACCGCTTGATCGCGCTCATGGCGGCGCAGCAGGGCGCGGACGCGGGCGAGCAGTTCTTTGAGGCTGAACGGTTTTAACAAATAGTCGTCGGCCCCGCTGTCGAGTCCTGCGACGCGGTCGTCGATCTGACCCTTGGCGGTGAGCATCAGCACCGGCATGTCGCGCCCGCGTTTGCGAAGCTCCCGGCAAACGGCGAAGCCATCGAGGCCGGGCATCATCACGTCTAGCAGGACGAGGTCGAAGGTTCCAGTGCAGGCAAGTTCGAGGCCAGTGACGCCATCGGCAGCGGCTTGCACCCGGTAGCCTTCCGCAGCCAGGGTTTCCACCAGCGCGGTGCGCATCGGGGCTTCGTCTTCGAGGATGAGGAGGCGCATGGGAGAGGCTGTTAAGAAATCCGACCGATCTGACCGATCCGACCGATGAGCGTGAATGAACTCCCCTGCCCCGGGACGCTGGCCAAGAGCACCCGCCCGCCGTGCGCTTCGGCCACGGCTTTTACCAAGCTCAGGCCGATGCCAGTGCCTTGGGTTTCGCGGCGGAGCTCGCTGCCGAGGCGGTAAAATTTTTGGAAAATCCGCTGATGCTCGGCGGGCGGGATGCCGGGGCCGTGGTCGGTGATTTGGATCTGCCAGTTCGGTGAAACCTCGCACAGCGTGATTTCCACCTGCGAGCTAGCGGGCGAGAATTTGATCGCGTTGTCCAGCAGGTTGACCAGCGCTTGCTGGATCGCCCCGGAATCGACGTGGGCTTCCACGGCGGGAAAGGCTGATGCTACGAGCGTGATCGACTTTGCCGCCGCAAGCGGCTCCATCAGGCTGAGCGTCTCGCTGACCAACGCGCTGAGATCGCTCGTCTCGAAATGCCAGCTCTTCCGCCCTTGCTCGATGCGGGCGAAGTCGAGCACGTTCTCGATCAGCGTCGTCAGCCGGGCACCCTCGCGGGAAATCAGGCGGTGAAATTCGCTCACGGTGTGTGGCTCGATTTTCCCGGCAGTTAGAGCATCGGCCATCAGGCGGATCGAGGCGACTGGTGCGCGGAGTTCGTGGGAAACGC
>JAYVEJ010000033.1:0-6744 GCA_043748885.1 Luteolibacter sp.
TCGTCGGGCTGAGGTCGTTAGAAATCATCGCCCGCCTGCGCAGCCTGCGGATGATCGCCGCCGAGCAAGGCTTCACGCCGGGCCAGAAGGCCGTCAAGCAGGCTATCCTCAAGATGCGGGAAAATCTCGGAAGCCCGCTCGAATGGGACGAACTGTCGAAGGAGCTGGGCATGAGCTACTCGTCTTTCCGCCGCGCGTTCCTCAAGGAAACGGGACTTTCGCCCGGCAGTTATTTCATCGAAATGAAGATGAATCGCGCGCGCCAGTTGCTTGCGTCCACCCGCAAGAGCATTCAGGAAATCTCTGACCTGTTAGGATTCGAGTCGGCCTATTATTTCTCGCGTCTTTTTAAATCGCGCAATGGCAAGCCGCCCAGCGCAATGCGGAAGCCCGGTGACGAGGGGGATGGCTGATGGACAAGCCGCCGCAAGTTCTGTAGTTTTTGCTTCAGGAAATGGAAGTCTGCGGTTGGCGGGCTATCCGCTTTAATTCTGGCGGGGTTGCTGTTTCCTCGCTGTCCGGAGCCTGCACCAGACGATCCTCTCACCGTGAAAGTCGCTGGGGCGCAGTTAGATAATGTTTCCCTAATCGAGTATCTGGCGACTACCCGGAATATGCCTCACGGTATCCAACACATCATCTGGCCCGAGTAGGCCGTGCCCTACGATCTGCGGGCTAACAAGCGCGATTTGGCCCTCGTCCAAGACCTTTGCCGGGAGCGCGGCATCACCCTCAGCCTCGGCACCCAGTCCCGTCCTAACGCTGGCGATGTCTGGCGAAACACCGCTCTCACTCTCGATCCCACCGGCGTCCTTGGCGAACACACCAAGGTCCACCCCGTCCATTTCTTCGACGACGGGATCCCGGGTAGCACCGCGCTGCCCGTCCTAACAACCCATGGCAAGATTGGCACGCCGATCTGTTTCGACGGCGACTACGAGGGCGTCGTCCGCCGGATGACGGCGGCGGGCGCGGAACTTTTCGTGGTGCCGACGATGGATGCGGAAAAATGGAGTGCCCGCCAGCACGACCAGCACGCCGAACTATTCCGCATCCGTGCCTGTGAGAATGGCCGCTGGATTTTCGTTGTCGCGACCTCGGGAGTTTCCCAATTGATCGATCCTAACGGCCACGTCCACGCGCGGCTGGCAGCACTCCAACAGGGAACCCTCTCTGGAACTCTCAAGCGCGAGACCCGGCTAACATTTTACACGCGTTTCGGTTGGCTCGTTCCATGGTGCGTGCTGGCCGTCGCCTCGGTCGTCTGGCTGGTCCTGTTGCTACCCGGCAAGCGTGGGAAATCTCCCAATTAATGCGTTGCCAGTGCGACCAAAATTGACCTCGCCGAGTCCAAAGAATGCCACCCGAAACAACACTGGGTGGTCTGTGGTGGTTCATCGTTGCTGGCACTGAATCTGGTAAGCCGCACGACCACTCGCGACGTTGACGTGCTGGCCCGCGTCGAGCCGGAAGGGATGATCACCGCCAAGCCCCTGCCCGAATGGCTTGCCAGCGAGGCCGAGCAAGTCAGGAAGCAGCTCGGGCTGATGGAAAATTGGTTCAACACGGACCCATCCGACGATTCCTTTTTCCGCTTCGGCTTTCCCGAAGGAATGGCCGACCGCCTGATTCCGCGGGAGTGTGGCCCAAAGAAGAACTTGCGCATCAGCTTCATCAGCCGCCGAGATCAGGTTTTCTTTAAACTTTATGCTACTGCGGACTCCGACAAAGGACGGCACTACGAGGATTTGCAGGATCTACAGCCCACGGCGGATGAATTGCTCGCCGCCGCCCGCTGGACACGCACCCAGGATCCATCGGAAGGTTTGCTGTTTGTCCTCGGCGAAGTCCTCAAAGCTCTCGGTCATGAATCCCCCGTTGCACAACTTTAGGGAAAGCCTGCTCCAGCGGCTTCTCGACTTCCTTTGGCGGCAATGGTCCGCCTTGGGAGTGGCGGGGCACTCCCGCACTCGCTCGGGCCGGACGCCTTCATCACAGCAAGCCACCCGCGATCTGCGCGGCACAGCCTTGATTGAGGCCCTCCTCGCTGATCTCGAATCGCTAATTCCCTAGCACCATGGAAACCGCCTACACCGGCGTCATTCTCTACCTCGAAGCCCTACTAGCACGACCTTGGCATTCAAGCCCCTGAAGCCGATCCGTCATGAATACCGCCAAACCAAATCTTGAGCAGACTGAGCTGTTTTAACCTCAATCGGCTCAATGCCTGAAATGCCGGTGACCGGTGAAGATCATCGCCATCCCCGCGGCGTCCGCGGCGGCGATGACTTCCTCGTCGCGGATCGAGCCGCCGGGCTGGATGCAGGCGGTGGCACCGGCGTCGATCGCGGATTGCAGGCCGTCGGCGAAGGGGAACATCGCGTCGGAGGCGACGATGCTGCCCTTGAGATCGAGGCCGGATTCCTTGGCTTTCCAAATCGCGATCCGCGACGAGTCCACCCGGCTCATTTGGCCGGCACCGATGCCCAGCGTGCGGTCGGCACTGGAGTAAACGATGGCATTGGATTTCACATGTTTCACGATCCGCCAACCGAAGCGCATCGCGCGCATTTCCTGCTCGGTCGGCGGGCGTTTGGTGACGACTTTGCTTTCGAGCTTGTCGAGGCCGAGCGCGGTGTGGTCGCGGTCCATCACCATGACGCCGCCGGGGCACGAGCGGATCACCGGCGATTGCTTTTCTGCCAGATAGGCGTCGTTCATGACCATCAGGCGCAGGTTTTTCTTTTTCTGCAACAAGGCGCGCGCGTCGCTCTCGAACTCGGGGGCGATGATCACGTCGGTGAAGATTTCCGAAATCACCCGCGCGAGTTCCAATGTTAGAGGCCGGTTGCAAACGATCACCCCACCGAACGGTGCTTGGCGGTCGGTCTCGAAAGCTTTTTGCCACGCGACCCGCAGATCCTCGTCGTCCTGGCCGACGCCGCATGGGTTGGTGTGCTTCAGAATTGCCACCGTCGGGCGGGCGAAGTCGAGGATGAGATCCGCCGCGGCCTCGATGTCCAAGACGTTGGTGTAGCTAAGTTCCTTGCCTTGGATCTGGGTGAAATAGGTGCCGAAGTTGCCGTAGAGTGCGCACTTCTGGTGCGGGTTGTCGCCGTAGCGGAGTTCTTGTTCGAGCGGCAAGCTGAGGGTGAAATTGCAGCAAGTGCCGGTCCGGCATTGGCCGAGGTAATCGGCGATCGCAGCGTCGTATTGCGAGGTCCGCATGAAGACTTTTACGGCGAGCTGCTCGCGAAATCCTTTGGTCGTGTTGCCGTGGTTTTCCTTCATCTCCTCGATCACTTGCGCGTAATCTTTCGGATCGACGATGACCGTCACGCTCATGTGATTTTTCGCCGCGCTGCGCAGCATCGACGGCCCACCGATGTCGATTTTTTCGATGGCTTGCTCCAACGTCACATCTGGCTTCGCCACGGTTTCCTCGAACGGATAGAGATTCACCACCACTAGGTCGATCGGCGGAATGTCGTTGGCCTTGGCTTGCGCGATGTGATTCGCATCGTCTCGGCGCTGGAGTAATCCGCCATGGACTTTCGGGTGCAGAGTCTTGAGCCGACCGTCGAAAAGCTCCGGCGCACCGGTGAACTCGGACACGTCGATGACCGGCAATCCCGCCTCACGGAGCGCAGCCGAAGTGCCGCCGGTGGAGAGCAATTCCACGCCCATGTCATGGAGTTCCTTGGCGAATTCGGCGAGGCCGGTTTTGTCTGAGACAGAAAGCAGAGCACGGGTGATAGCCATAAATAGAGTCTTTCGCTGAGTTGAAATGAGGCCGCCCAAGTGCCGGACGGCGGCAACCCCGTATCCAACCCACCGCTGGCGGGCAAGCGGAATAGCTGGCAGGGCGGGGGTGCCCGATTAACCCAGTGAAGCGCAGAATTCGCGGAACGCCCGCTCTTCCTCGTCGCTGCCCACCCCGGCCACGATGTGGCCGGCGAGGCTGCGGACGATCAAACCTTGATTTGGCTCCAGATTCAGATTTGCCACCACGTCGCGGATGACGGCGGTGAAAGTATTTCCATTATAAAGGCAGAATGGAGCCATTCGGTGGCAACGGCGGCAAAGATCGACCGCCTCGTCCAAGCCCATCGATTCGAGATGATGGCTTTCCCAAAACTCCTTGGTCAGGTCGTGTCCGTCCGACGTGGGTTTGTGCAGCGCATTTTTCGCGGCGCAGAGCACGAGGTTTTGGGCAGTCACAAAAGCCCATGAATACGCCGCCAACCACTGCCGTTGAGGACCGATCATTTAGGTTCCTTTCGCCCGATTCTGTTCTTTGATCCGCTGTAGCTCCTCGACGCCCTCGCTTTTTAAATAGCCTTTCCCTGTCTTCGCGTAAATCGGCTCGGCGGCGAAACGATGTTGAATGGCGAGCGCGTCGGCCATCACCCGTTGGAAAACGGGATCTTCCAATAACTTCGGATCAATCGCCGGGGCAGTCTCGGGTTTCATGATTTGCAAAATACCCATTCTCTTTGGATTCCGCAATGCCGCTTATCGCGGGGCTTACTCCCACTCGAGGATCAGCAGCGACACCCCTTGGCGGGGCAATGAGAAATCCGAGGACGCAGTGTGGTCCGCAATCGGTGTTTCCGATTCCGAGCCGAGTGTCGCGAGTTTGCCGGCCGCTTCGAGTTCAGCGTATTGCTCGGGCGTTGGCTTTTGCGGGGAGTCCATCGATTTCCACAGGGTGAAGGAATTGCCGTGCGTTTCATCGACCCGGTAGTGGGTGACTTTCGCTTTGCCGTTGGCGATGGGCAGGCCGGGGATTTTTAGGGAAACGGCGGCATCGGGTCCGGCCAGATCGTCGTCGTGATAGTGCCAGACGAGGACGCTGAGTTTCTTGTTTGGCTGGCCCTTCGCGTGGAAGGAAATGAAATCCGTGGGCGTGCCGGTCTCGCCAGTGGCGGTAAGGCTCGGGCTTCACCGACAGCGCTTCCGGCATGAAACCAATCTGCACGTAAGGCCGGACGCCGCACTCAAGATAGGTGTCGAAAATGCGGTCCACGATTTTCCAATCGTAAATAGGATTTCCCTGCGCGTCCTCGGTGTAGGCATTGGTCGATCCCCACTTGAGCGCGTGGGTGCCCTCGCCAGTGACTAACAGGCTGTGGGTGCGGAAGAAAACTTCCTTGGGCTTCAGCTCGCCGAGTTCGGCTAGAAGCTACTGACCATCCTTCATGTAGGCGTAGTTCGGCTTGTCTGCGCCGAAGAACCGCCAGATCGGCTCGAGCGGGCCGAGCGGGCCGAGCGGGCGCGCAGCATCGACAGTGATTTTGACTGAGAATGAATCTTGGGCTGCGGCAAACGCACCGCCGGTCAGGCAAAGCGCGGAGATGAAATGAGTGAATTGTGTCATGGCGTGTCAGATGGGTTTGAGGCAGCCCGCACTTTGCGGGTTCCCATTACGCTATTTACAACAGCCGCAGTTCTTGTGCGGAGGCGACTGACTCGTGTAGGAAGCCGACATCCAGCGCGGATCACTCCCTAGCCAAGCCGCCCATCAGCGGGGTCATGAATCCGAGCGCAAGGACTGCGATCCAGAGGCCGGAAATGACTTTGCCCGCGGTCGTTGTGATCCCGCTCGATGTTGGCAATTATTTCTTGCCGCCGGTCTTGATGAATTCCTGCTGCTCGGCGGGGAGGGAGTTGATCCATTGGCGGGCTTCCTGCGGGTCGCATTGCGCCCAGATGATGGCGAGGTTTTTCTGTGCCCAGCTTTTCGCTTCGCTGTTAGGAAGACTCTGGACCCAACTGCTTGCGGCCACGGGATCGGACGTGGCCCAGTCTGCGGCGAATTGGGATGCTTGCTGGATCGGGGCCAATCTTAACCTCAATCGCGAGTACACGGAAGGGTCCGGGTGAGCGATCGAGTAGCGAATGGCTTCTCCTGTAAGTGAGGGGTAAAGGCTTTTGGAAGTTCCATCCAACAACAGGATTGCCACTGCCGCCTGCTTCTTTTGATCATCTGGCAGGGTTTTGAAAACTCTGCCAAGCTCGTCGATTTGTTCCGGCTGCCAAAGGTGCAAGGTCGGTTGATAGTTGGGGTATCCATCCGGGTTCCAATCAAGACGGCCAACTTGCTCCATCCATTCCGCTGGAGTTTTGGCGGGTTTGATTGCTTCCGTTGTCCGTCTCGCCGTCAAAAAGCTGTTCGCCATCTCACGTTCTTCATCCGAGCGGAGCAGGGCCAAAACGGATGCCTGCTTCTCTGGATCATCGAAAGATTCGACGAGAGCGGATGCGATCACGTCGCGCTTCTGATGGGAATCGAGATCGCGCATCCGATTGAAAGCGACTTCCGGACGCGTCTTGGCTTGCAGCAAAAGAGCGTGTGCCCGAATGTCTTTGGCTTGTTTCGAGGTGAATCCCGAACCTTTGAAGTCCGCGCCAAGCCATGATTCAGGATTCGATCCGCCGATCATCATCGAGAGGGCGCTTGTGGCGACCGCGTCCCGCCATGCGGGCGGCAGGTTTCCGAGCTCTTTGAGGAGTCGGTCGCCAATCCCTTCAGGATGATTGAGCACATAACTGAACAGCCGGATTCCATCAGGCCGGTCCCAGAGCTTGCGGATTTCTTCAGGGAATGAAGTCAGAAGCCGTTGCCTGACCAAGGCGACCTCCGCGCTGCTCTGCAGGGATTTAGGCATGGAATCGAGAGCCGCGTCCAATTCCGACGGCGCGCTCCGGGCGAGCTGCTGGAAGAGTTTGTCGTAGTATTCC
>JAYVEJ010000034.1:0-2531 GCA_043748885.1 Luteolibacter sp.
CCGCCTTCGACCACTACGCCGAGAACCGCGCCGAAGCCATCCGCCTGCTCACCCAAACCCGACCTCACTGCTGCCCCTAGCCCGCCAAATGTCCTGAGGAATCTGGAGGGGCCGTATTTTCTCAGGAACTGCGGAAGCGCAGGATGTCCGTATAGCAGGGTCGTATAATAAGGTCGGGCCTCGCGAAAACACATGACAGGTTGTGGGTGTAAGCGCACGAGGCCTGACCCGATTTTTTTGTGACTCGATTTTTTTGTCCGCATTTCTTGCCCTGCGATCACTTGCCGTTAGGCTTCGCCGCCTCGGAGAACCAATCGAGGGCGGTTTTCAAGTGTTCCTGAGAAATGCTGTGGCCACCGTCGAAGGTCTCGATGCGGACCTCGCCAAACGCTTTGTCGGCGCTCGTTCCCACCGCTTTGCCTGCGGCCACGGTCGCGATCTCGTCAGTTTTGCCATTGCTGACGAAGACTTTGACCTGACGGAGATCGCCACCCCGGACGTGGGTTTCCTTCTTGGCGTCTTCGGTTAGATCCTCGTTGCAGCCGCCGAGGAAAAGCCCGCTGACGTGCAGATTGGCCGTCGCCAGTTGGCCGACGCGGTAGAACGAGGCCTTCGATCCACCCGAGTAACCGGCGCAGGCGAAGGTCGATTTACTGAAGCCCGGCCAAGCGGCGGAGAGCATCGCCACGGCTTGATGTTGGATCGGCAAATCGGCGTCGGCAGCCACGTTGTCCTCCCGCCGCGGGTTTCCCAGATTGCAATCCACGGCAATGACCGCCCAGCCTTGGGCGATCGCGGTGCCCACATAGGTGCCGATTGAGGGAATATTGCCAGCGCGGCGATCCCCGTCACTATTGATGGGAGAGCTGACCCAGAGGAATTTCGAGGGCACGGCGGGGTCGAAATTGGCAGGCAGGGCGATCCCGAGCTTGATGCTAATGATGTCCTTGAATTTGCGAGTTTGCTTGAGCGTTTCCTCGGTGAGCGGAGCCTCGACGATGTTGACCGCTCCATTGCGGGTGATTTCCTTACCGTTGAGTTCAAGCTTGCCGGTGGCGGGGCGGACGGGAGTTTCAGCGGCGGCTTGCGCGGCAATGAAGTCCTGATCCGCTTTGCTGAAACGCGCGAGGGGCAGCTTAAATGGGTGGCCGTCTTTGGAAATGGTGACCGTGCCACCCACGAGGCTTACAAATTCCGCCTCAATGATTTTTCCGCTAACATCGGTGAAAGGCCGGGCGGCGAGTGTCCCGGTGAGGGCAAATAACAGGGCGACGTGTTGGTAGTGCATGTGAGTGTTGATGATGCTCACGGCGCGATGCTCTCGGGTAAATCAAAATTCACCCGCATCTCGGCGTAGAGCCGGACGTATTCGGCGACGAGAAGTGCGGCGAACTCGGCGCGGCCTTGGCGGGTGTGGCCGTCGCTTTTTGCGTAAATGGGGCTGCCGACGTGGACCCACAGCCGGCCGCGTTTCGCAGGCAGCCAGGGGCCGAGGCGCGTGAGCCGATCAGTGCCTAACACGATGACCGGTAGCACCGGTCGGCCTGAGCGCGCGGCTAACAGGCAGACGCCGTGCTTGATGCTGGCTCCACGCAGGACCGAGTTTGCGCCAACCATCAGTTCTCCTTCCGGGAAAATCCCGACGGCTTCGCCGCGCGCGAGGCGGCGCAGACCTTCCCGGATGGTCGGCAGAGCGGAGCCTTGGCGGTTCACTTGGAACGCCCCGCCCTGATAGAGGACGCTGCGCATGAACCATTGCTGATAGAACTCGATCCGCGAGACCCAGCTGATCCGCCGCCGCACCAGTGCGCTGACGACGATGGGATCCAGGTGGCTGACATGGCTCACCGCGATGAGCAGGCCACCGTGAGCGGCGACCGTTTGCAGCCCGCTGCTGCGCACCCGCATGGTGAACCCGAAAACTCCGAGCCACAGCCAGCGGCAGACATCGTAGAAATGCCCCGGCGGTTTTGAGCGGGAAGAGGGCCGGGGCTTGCCGTCGAGGGCCGCTACTTTAGAAATCATGCTGAAATTTTCCGATCCACTTCCGGTGAATTGTGGGTGGCGGCATTAATTCGGCAAGCTTTCCCGCTGGCGGC
Source organism: Luteolibacter sp. (assembly GCA_043748885.1). Taxonomy (GTDB): domain Bacteria; phylum Verrucomicrobiota; class Verrucomicrobiia; order Verrucomicrobiales; family Akkermansiaceae; genus Luteolibacter. The sequence goes on from JAYVEJ010000034.1 coordinate 2,100, forward strand.
ACGTATGACTCGCGGCTCTGGTCGGAAGAATTCTTGCTCTTCACCTTTTCTAAAGGTTCAGACCGCTAGGGTTCCGCCAGATTTGCCATGAGATCCATCTGTTATCTTTTTCTATCCGCCATCGTCCTCGGTGGGCTGGGCGGTTGCGGGCCGAGTGCCACCGTCACTCATGCCAAGGTTTCGTTGCCAGCCGCTTGGAAAAACGCCGGTCATTTCCCGGTCGCCTCGCCGTCGCGTGACTTGTCGCGCTGGTGGGGTCGCTTCGAGGATCGCACGCTCAACCGCCTGATCGCGGACGCCTTGGCAAACAGCCCGGAGATGGCCTCTGCCGCCGCCCGGATCAAGCAATCGCGCGCCCAGCGGAATGCAGAAGCCGCCTCGCTTTTCCCGGCGTTAGGCGGATCGGCATCGGCAAATAACAGCGCCTCCAAA
>JAYVEJ010000035.1:0-6731 GCA_043748885.1 Luteolibacter sp.
TTAAGCCGCAGCCTGTTTCAGCTTATAAATAGTCTGCTCTAACGTTCATGAGGAAAAACCCTGTTTCCCGATGCTTGTCCGCGTGTGGTGGATTTCTAGCGGCAGTCACCTTACTTGGAATTGCGCCGCGTGCGGTCGGCCAAGTTGGCGGCTTGGACGCTCCCCAGCCGGTCAATCCGTTTTTCAACGGAGTATTTCCTGCCGCCGCGCCGGGGCAACCGACTGGCTGGTCCACTGAGAATGCGTTTCCCAATCTAACATTCATCGACCCGCTATGGTTGACGCCGATTCCCGGCAGCACCAACTTGCTTCTCGTCGGGAAAAACGGCCAGATTTGGCGCTTTCCCAACAGTGCCGCGACGACCCAGGCGCAAGTGGTGAAAGTCCTCGAGCGGGTATCGACGACCCAGTCTTCGGAAGACCAAGGGTTATACAGTCTCGTTTTTCATCCTCAATTCGGCCAGAGCGGCTCGCCAAATGCGAACTACACTTACGTTTGCTATAACTACAAACCGGCGCTCGTCGGCGCAGATGAAAACCATTCGTATTGGCGGGTCTCGCGCTTCACCTGGTTGCCTGTGAGCGGTACGCTCGATCCGAACAGCGAACTCGTTCTCATCAGCCAGTATGACCGCTGCCGTTGGCATAACGGCGGGGCGATGTTTTTCGATAACAGCGGTTTCCTAAACGTCACTTGCGGCGATGGCGGTGATAGCGCCGAAGGTGGCGGACTCACTGGTGCCGATGGCGCACTGAGTCGCACCCAGAGGCTTAACTTCGGGCTGTTCAGCGGTGTTTTCCGGATCGATGTGAACAATGATTTAACGAAATCCCATGCCATTCGCCGCCAGCCATTGAGTCCGGCTAACAAGCCGACAGGTTGGCCGGCCAGCTCGACCCAAGGCTATAGTATTCCTAATGACAATCCGTGGCTCGATGCGGGCGGTTCGATCTTGGAGGAATATGCATCTATCGGACTTCGCAGTCCGCATACTGCGCATTATGATGCAGTGACTGATGAAGTATGGATCGGCGATGTGGGCGAGGGCGCGCGCGAGGAAATGACCCGGCTGCCGCGAGGTGGCAATGCCCAGTGGGGCTACCGGGAAGGCTCGATCGCTGCCTCGGGAACGATCGCCGTGCCGCCCATCGGCATCGACACTCCGCCGGTGTTGGACTATGACCACAGCGTCGGGAACTGCATCATCGGCGGGATGCGCTACCGTGGCACCAAGTGGAATACCGTGCTCGGTGGCAAGCTACTCTACGCCGATCACGTCCGTGGCAGCATCTGGACCGCCACTCTCTCCACCACTGGCGGAGCGCCTGTGAGCAACTTGGTCATCGAGGGATTTCCCACCGGCGACAAAGTCGGGCTTGCTAACTTTTGCACCGACACAGCTGGCGAAATCTATCTGCTCAATGTCAACGGCACCAACCAGCCGGGCGGCACCATCCGCAAACTGATCGTGGCCGGGGTTTCTATCGAGCCGCCGCAATTCCTTTCGCAGACTAATGTTTTCAGCAATCTGGCAACTCTAGCCGCAGTGCCCGCAGCGGTGCCTTACACGGTGGTCACGCCGTTGTGGTCGGATGCGGCAGCCAAGAAGCGCTGGATCATTCTACCTAACGACGGTACCCATAACACAGCATCGGAAGATATCGTCTTCGATGAAGAGGGAAACTGGATCTTTCCCGCCGGCACGGTGTTTGTGAAACACTTCGAGGTGGCAACTAATGCTAACAATCCGTCACTGGTAAAACGTTTAGAAACCCGCTTCTTAGTTTGCACCGCTGGCGGCGGGAAATATGGCGTCACTTACCGCTGGAACAGCGCGGGCACGGACGCGGAACTTTTGACCACTGGCCAGACCGAGAATTTTGCTGTGACCTTATCAAATGGTAGCACCGAAACCCGCCGCTGGGACTACCCGTCGCGAGCTGATTGTATGTTATGCCACACCGCCGCTGCCGGTCAGGCGTTAGGCGTGCGGACGAGCCCGCTTAATGGAAATTTCCGCTACGACTCCACCGGCCGCACTGCGAACCAGCTTGTGACTTTCAACGCGCTCGGGATGTTTGACCGCACGCTCACGGCCACTGAGTTGGCGAACTTCATCGAGTCCCGCGCGATCAGTGATACCACTGCGCCGGTCGAGCACCGGGTGCGTTCGTATCTCGATACGAACTGCGCGCATTGTCACCGCCCCGGCGGCACGGTGAGCTTTTTCGATGCACGTCTCGGCACTCCACTCGCGGGCCAGGGGATCATCAACGGAGCCATTCAGGGTGTATTCAACCTTGGACCTAACGGGAGATATATTAAACCCGGCGATACGAGCTTGTCCGCGCTGCATGTGCGGATGGGTGCCGTCGGAAATGGCACGGCCATGCCGCCGCTCGCGAAAAATCTTGTCGATCCAGAGGCGGTCGCCCTACTCCAACAATATATCCAAGGTCTGACGGCGGCGGAATTCCAGACCACCGCGATGCCGCAAGCCCGCTACGTCCGCCTAACGGCACTCAGTGAGGTGAATGGCAATGCCTGGTCAAGCGCCGCTGAATTCTCAGTGCTCGATGGCAGTGGAGTCGCGATGCCTACTTCTGGCTTGTCGGTTTACTATGTGGATAGCCAAGAAACTGTGGATGAGTATGCTCCCGCGAGTTATGCCATTGACGGTGACATTAACACTTTCTGGCACACCGAGTATTCGCAAGGGGCGATTCCGCCAGACCCTCAGCCGCCCCACCGTTTGACAATTGATCTCGGCTCGACGCGCTCCGTCGGTGGCTTTGTTTACACTCCACGGCAGGATTACGTGAACGGGCGGATCGCAAACTATCAGGTCCACTACAGTATGGATAACGTGAACTGGACGCTCATGAACTCCGGCACCTGGGTGGATGGTACCGCCGTGAAGCGCTACGACATTCCCGGCGGGGGTCGCAAGACGCGTTGTGAAATCGCCGGACCTGCGGGTGTGGTTAGTGGAGCCTTCGATGTAACCGTCGCGTTTGACATGGATGTCACCGATTTCACCGCCTCCGATCTGCAAGTCAGTGGTGGCAGCGTCACTAAATTGCGCGGCAAAGGGTATTATTATGTGGCGACGATTTTGCCAACTGCGGCCAGCGTCACGGTTTCCGTGCCAGCGGATGTTGCCAATCTAACGGCGTTCGGCAGCCGTGCATCCGGCGTGCTTTCCTTGGGCTATCTCGACACGCAGCCGCCAGTGCCGCTGTTCACCGGAGTGCCTGCGCAGGTCGCGGGTCCATTCCAGCTTGGGCTCACTTTCGGTGAATCCGTGAGCGGCCTCACGGCGGCGGATTTCTCGCTCGTGAATGTAACTCTGGATTCCATCGTGCCGTCTGGAGATACCTATTTGCTCAACCTAACACCATTGGTCCAAGGTCAATCCGTCGGCATCGAACTTCGCACCGGAGCGGTCACCGACTATGCGGGTAATCCAATGGGCGCGGGCACTTCGTTGTCGCTGGTTTACTCCACCCAGACCCTCGCCCGCAATGCTGCGGAGGCCACCTACATCGGCGGTGGGATGGTCCTCGTGACTGACCCCGCAGCGCCCCACGGGAAATATCTCTGGCTGCCAGAGGGGAGTTTTCCAAACAACAACGGACCGCCAATCGCCACTCAGCACCGGGCGGAGTTCACCTTCGCGGTGCCCTATACCGGCCAATGGATGCTCCGTGGGCAGGTCCAAGCAGCCACCACCGAGAGCGATTCGTTCTATGTGGAGATTGATGGAAACCAGGCACTCGGCAGTGTGAGTCTGTGGGACATTAAGCCTCTCGGCGTGGCTTACGTTTGGGACTATGTGAATGATCGCACGACCATCGCTGATCCGGTGATCCTGAGTCTAACTGCGGGCACTCACACCGTCACGGTTTATGCCCGGGAAGATGGGGCTCGGCTTGACCGGCTCGAACTCGAAAGCGTGCGTCCGCTTGCCACACTTGCCACATCCAAGTCGGTGGTGGATGGCTGGTTCACCGCCAATCTCACGTTCTCCGAAAACGTCACGGGTCTAACGGCGAGCGATCTTTCGATCACGGGCGGCTCAGTCGTTTCTATATCTAGCTCGGGCATGGCTTATGTGGTAACGGTCGCGCCGTCATCGGGCACGGTGGTTTTCTCGCTGCCGCAAAACACTGTGATGGACACCACCAGTGCCGGCAATTTCCAGTCCAATTCGTTAGCGGTCACTTATCGGAATCCATATCAACAGTGGGCCTACGATCATGGGGTGAACGGCACCGATGGCTCGCAACTCGCCGACGAAGATGGCGACGGGATTTCCAAACTGTTGGAATTCGCGTTCAACCTCGATCCGGCGAAGGCCGATGCCGCTTCCTATCATCCAACGAGCCAGCCCTTCTCAGGACTGCCGCGAATGAGCGTGGTGCCGGGCAATCCGACAGGCCAACAGTTAGTGCTTCAGTATCTGCGCCGCAAGACGGTGCCGGGCTTGAGCTACACGCCGCAGTTTAGTTCTGCTTTGACTAACTTCACCGACGCCGCCGCTGCGCCGCTCATTGAGTCGATCAACCGCGACTGGGATCGCGTCACCATCGGCGACACCGGCACTGGCAGTCCACGCTTTGGGCGAGTGGTCATCACTCTATCACCACCGTGACTTTCGTCCGTTAGCATAACTCACTTTTCCATGCCCGCGTCGCTGGATGGCAATCATCGCCTGCCCTTCCACGCCGGGCCGATGGTGCCACCCGCGATGAATTGCGCGGAGACTTTAGTTTGTCTTAAATCCATCCGACCGCTGCTCACATTTTCAGCCCACTGCACCACTCGGCGGATGACGCTTTCCGTGCTCCAGTTGATGTGCGCGATCACCAGTCTGCATAAAGTGAGCGAAGTATCATAATCGGTGGTGATTAGTGAAACTTGTTCCGGCACGCGCAAGCGGCGCAACGCGAGAAACTGCTGCACCGCGATCAAGGGCGGCACTTCATCGATGATCATCGCGGTGGGCGGCGTGACTTTGAAGAGCGAGGCCAACCGCGCGTGCAGCCCTTCGGCTGTCTCGTCCCAGTTCGGCAGGTTGAAGTTGCTCACCGGTAGCCCATGATTGGCCAATTCTGCTAGGAATGCCCGCTCGACGCGGCCCGGCTCTGGAAGGCATCTCATTTGTGGGCAGAGCATCACGATGCGCTGGTGACCCAAGCGGATCAATTCGCGGGTGGCCTCGACCACCGCCGGGACTTTGTCCGGCCCCACGCTGGCCATCGGCACTTCGCCCCGCCGCCCGAACATGGCGATACTCGGAAAGTCTTGTATGGCGAACCATTCGAGCACTTCGCGAGTCCCGCAGGACACCACCCACGCATTCGCCGGGGATTTCGTGACGTAATCCCGGATCCGCCCGACATCCCGCCGCAGCGAGGCCTGGGTGCGGGTGGAAAAAAACGGCAGGAAACCCGCGCTTTCTAACGAGTGATGCAGGTTGGCGTGAAACTGGATCGTATGCGGCGATTCCTCTGCCAGCGTATCGTAAAGGAGAATTCCTATCCGCTGCTGGCGTTCGCTCTGCGCGGCCTTGGCGGTGACGCTGCGGCTGCGGCCATCTTTGCTCAGGGCGATCAGCCCCTCGGCTTCCGTCAGTCGGAGTGCCGCCCGCAGGGTGTGGGTGGACACGCCGAGTTCCTCTGCGAGACGAATCACGCCGGGCATTAGCCCTCGCCAGCGGCCTTGGCACAACCCCTCACGCAGCAGCTTGGCACTCTGTTCTATCAGGGAGATACGGCGTAAATGAGGCACACTGCCCATGCTGAAATTTTTTCCCCATCAGCGGCAATCATAAACTTCGACAAGTCTGCTAGCATTCAGCTTTCATCTATCCGTCACATTTCCATGCGCAATTTGATTTCTCAATCATTAACCCGCTATCCCCTCCCTATCAGCCATGAAAAACCCATCCGCCCATCGTCTCGCTCGCCTCGGCACTCTCGCCACCGCCACCGCCGCACTGCTTGCTGCCCCCGCTGCCCACGCCGCCAGCCGGACTTGGGACGGCGGCGGCGCGGATGCTAACCTAACCACCGCGCTCAACTGGGTGACCGACGTCGCCCCGCCGGCCAATGATACACTCTCCTTCGATGGTGCCACCCGCTTGGCTCCTAACAATGACTTCACCGCAGGCACCCTTTTCAATGGCATTGCCTTCACCGTGGGTGCGGGCGCTTTCACCCTCGGCGGCAATTCTATCGGCTTGAATGGGGCCATCACCGACAACTCTCTCAGCGTGCAAATCATCAGTGCGACCATGACCCTTGCCGCGACGGAAGTCGTCAACGTTTCCTCCGCGAATGGCAGCTTGGTCCTCTCCGGTGTCATTTCCGGCACTGGCTTCGGTCTCACCAAGACGGGCCCCGGCCTGCTCACGCTCTCGGGTGCTAATACTTACAGCGGCCCCGTCGCCATCACCGGCGGCACGCTTTCAATTGCCACGGACAGCACCGGCGTAGCCAATGCACTCGGCTCGGGCGCGAGCGCGGTGAATCTAACCCTTGATAGCGGTGCGCTGCGCGTCACGGCCTCCGGCAGTCCGCAAATCTCGACGAGTCGCAGCATCCTGCTAGGAAACTCAGCGGCTGGCCCGGGCGGCACCCTCGATAATGTGAATCTGGTCCTCTACAATGGCGCAATGGCCAACAACGGCGGCACCAATAGTTTTACCAAAACCGGTGCGGGCGAA
>JAYVEJ010000036.1:0-2527 GCA_043748885.1 Luteolibacter sp.
GGTGTCGCCCACTTCGAGCGCGGAACTATCGCCAAACTTCGCCACCGGCAAGGGTGCTGACGGGATCCGGAGATCCTTTTTGTCGATCTTCAAAACCGCGAGATCTGCCAGCGCATCAGTGCCAACCAGCGTGGCTTTAAGCTCCTGCCGATCCGCCAAGCGCACGGTGATCCGAGTCGCCCGCCCGGCGACGTGATGGTTCGTTAGAATGTAACCATCCGGCGAAATGATCGTGCCCGAGCCGCTCATGCGTTCCTTTTGCATCCGGCCTCCGCCGCCTCCTTCAGCGACCACATGGATCCGGACGAGCGCAGGATAGACCGCCTGCACGGCAGCTTCGATTTGTGGGTCCGCCTTGGCAAAGACGTGAGGAGAAAGAGGAATCGCCAGGGTGGCGGCGAGAGCGAGCTTGGGAAATAACAGCATGGCGGAAGCTAACTAGCGGGAGACAGCCAAACAACGAAGCCCGGAAAGCGACTTGTCTGAGATTTTTCATGGAGTGCTGAGGGAAGTGATTGCAGCGCTGCATGAACATGGCGGCGTCTGCCCGTCACCCACAAATCGAGAGTGAAAAAATCAAGGAGCGGCGGACTCCGATCCGCCGAGGTCCATGGGATGCCAATGATTTGAGGAAGCCGCCCCTCATGGTCCTCCCATGGGCATGGCGATTCGGAGATCGCCACTCCTTGGCATGGGCGCGAAAGCGCCGCATTCCCAAGGGCTTTACTCAGACGCCCCAGCTCGTAACAGTCCCGCGTTAATGGAAGCCAGCACCGATCACTTCATCCGCTATCTCGCGACGGAGCGCGGGCTGTCTGAGGCATATCAATTGTCGGTCCGCCAGTCGCTCGACGCGCTGGGGAAATGGATGAAGGTGCCGCTGCGCGACCTCGGCACGGACGAGCTCGCGGCGTTTCTCAGTGACCGCAAAAAGGCGGGACTCAACGCGGCATCACTGCGGATCACGACGGTGCATCTTAAAGTATTTTTCCGCTGGTTAGTGATCAAAGGGACGCTGGAGATGGACCCGGCGGAACCGTTGTTAGCACCGCGGCCGGACATGACGCTGCCGGAGACTTTGCATGCGACGGAGTTGGTGAAATTGCTAGAATCCATCGATCCGGCGTTGCCGTTAGGTCGCCGGGATCTGGCGATCCTTGAACTGTTTTACTCGTCCGGTCTGCGGCTCTCCGAGTTGTGCAAGGCGCGGCTGGAGTGGCTGGATTTCGAGGAAGGATTTTTGCGGGTCACCGGCAAGGGCGGAAAGACGCGGATCGTCCGGGTGGGCCACAAGGCGCGCGAGGCGATTTCCTCGTATCTCTCCAACGAACGGCCTAGCCTGGTGACAAAGAAAACATCATCGCACATTTTCCTCAGCGTTCGGGGCGGCGCTTTGTCGCCGGATCGGGTGCGGCAGATCGTGAAGGAGCGGGCGAAGTTCGCAGGCATCGACCAGAACGTCTATCCGCACTTGCTGCGGCACTCATTCGCCACCCACCTGCTAGAAGGCGGCGCGGACCTGCGGGTGATCCAAGAGCTGCTAGGTCATGCAGATATTTCCACGACCCAGATTTACACGCATGTGGATAGGCAGCGCTTGAAGGCGGTGCACAAGCAGTTTCATCCGAGGGGTTAGAGGACAGACGCCAGAGACCAGAATCCAGAGGATGAAGATGAATGGACGGGACGTCCATCCCCCCTAGGGGCAATTGTAGGGCTTGATTTCGAGCGGCACGGAGCCGGGAGCCGGCGGGCGTGGGATGCTCGGAGAGGTTGCAGAGGTCGATGAAATGCTCTTGGGCGGCGGGACGTTCTTTCAATTCCACCCTGCGACAATTGGCGATAGTTTCCGGGATCGTCATCATGCGGGGGCTATGGCCTGACCTTCAATCCGGCTTTTACGGCAAGGGACTTTTGGCGGGCGTCGAAGGTGAGGAAGTTCTTGGTGCCGAGTGCGATGGCGGCTGCGACATGCAACACGTCGAAGCCACGGGTGCCGAGTGTTTTCGAGTGCGCCGCGCTGAGTGCCTCCGCTTGGGAATAAACTTCCGCCCATGAAACGTGGGTTTCCACAAGCACGCCGGTCTTGGTATCCGCTTCGACCGTGTCTAGCAGTCTTTGGCAGTCAGCGGCGGTGATTTCACGACGGAAAACGGAGAGTCGAAAGGCATTGCGGAGTTCGTGCCGCTGAAGTGGAGTCATGACTAGAGGGGCATCAAGGGTTGCTACGATTTGCCCGGCTTGAGCGGTGTTTGCGTCCTGTGCGTATAGCGAAAAGAAAAAACTGGTATCGGCATAGGCTACCATCGGCTTGCCTCCCGTTCTTCTAACACGACATTCGGAATCATTTTATCTCCGAAGATGGCCTTGGCGCGGGCGGCGAAATCCGGCATCTTGAAGTTGGGCGGAGCTTCCGGAAGCGGCGGGCAAATGCGGGCGACGGGGCGGGTCCGGTTCAACACGGTGACTTCCTCGCCTTGTGCGACGAGCGCAAGGACCGCGCTGAAATCGTTGTGAACCTGCCGGA
>JAYVEJ010000037.1:0-2518 GCA_043748885.1 Luteolibacter sp.
TCAAAGCGCGTTGCAAGCAGTTCTCCCTGCGTGTCATTCGCTTGGTGCGTGCCCTGCCTGATGACAAAGTGGGACGTCCCATCGCCAATCAACTCATCCGCTCCGGCACCTCCGTCGCCGCAAATTATCGCGCCGCGTGCCTCGCCAAATCTCCTGCCGATTTCGCATCCAAAGTCGGCACCGCCGCCGAAGAAGCCGATGAGTCAGCCCTCTGGATGGAACTCATCATCGAAGACGGAATCCTGCCGCCCCATCAGGTAACCCCGCTCTGGCAAGAGGCGACGGAACTCACCGCTATCTTCTGTGCCTCCATCAAAACCGCCCGCCAAAACAACGCAGGCTGACGCATTCCCAATAATCAATTTCCAATCTCCAATCCCAAATTCCCACCGCCGCCATGTCCATCGTTCTCGACAGTAAAATCCCGTCCGGCCCCATTGAGCAAAAATGGTCCAAGCACAAAATGGACTCCAAGCTCATCAATCCGGCGAATAAGCGGAAGTTCACCGTGATCATCGTCGGCTCCGGCTTGGCGGGTGGCTCTGCCGCTGCCTCGCTCGCGGAGATGGGCTATCAGGTGAAATGTTTTTGCTATCAGGACAGCCCGCGCCGCGCCCACTCGATCGCCGCGCAGGGTGGCATCAACGCCTCGAAAAACTATCAGAACGACGGTGACTCCATCCGCCGTCTTTACTATGACACCATCAAGGGCGGCGATTTCCGCTCGCGCGAAAGCAACGTCTATCGGCTCGCCGAAGTGTCCGGCTCGATCATCGACCAATGCGTCGCGCAGGGCGTGCCCTTTGCCCGCGAATACGGCGGCCTGCTCGACAACCGTTCGTTCGGCGGCTCGCAAGTTTCCCGCACTTTCTACGCCCGCGGCCAGACGGGGCAGCAGCTTCTGATTGGTTGCTATCAGGCGCTCGAAAAGGAAATCCATAAGGGCGGCGTGAAAATGTATCCGCGCACCGAGATGCTCGATCTGGTGCTTGTGGATGGCCACGCCAAGGGCATCGTCGTTAGAGATCTGAACACCGGAGAAATCTCCACCCACGCGGCGGACGCGGTGATCCTCGCCACCGGCGGCTACGGCAATGTGTTTTTCCTCTCGACTAACGCGATGGGCTGCAACGTCACCGCCGCGTGGCGCGCCGCCCGCCGGGGTGCCTTGTTTGCCAATCCTTGCTACACCCAGATCCACCCGACATGCATCCCTGTGAGCGGTGACTATCAGTCGAAGCTCACCCTGATGTCCGAGTCGCTCCGCAACGATGGCCGCATCTGGGCACCGAAAAATCAGGACACCGCCGCGAAGCTGCGGGCCAAGCAAATCACTGCCGCCGATGTCCCCGAGGACCAGCGCGATTATTTCCTAGAGCGGAAATATCCATCCTTCGGCAATCTCGCGCCGCGTGACATTTCCTCCCGCGCGGCGAAGGAAGCATGCGATGACGGCCGCGGCGTCGCCCCCACTGGCCTCGGCGTCTATCTAGATTTCCGCGATGCCACCAAGCGCCTCGGCGAGGACACCATCCGCTCCCGCTATGGCAACCTTTTCCAGATGTATGACAAGATCGCCGGCGAGGATCCCTACAAAGGACCGATGATGATTTATCCGGCCGTCCACTACACCATGGGCGGCCTGTGGGTGGACTACAATTTGATGTCCAACATCCCCGGCCTGCATGTGTTAGGCGAAGCCAATTTCTCCGACCACGGTGCAAACCGGCTTGGAGCCTCGGCGCTGATGCAAGGTCTAGCAGACGGCTATTTCGTCATTCCCACCACCATCGCCAACTACCTCGTCACCCAGAAACCCGGCAGCGTCACCACCGCGATGCCCGAGTTTAAACAAACCGAAGCAGAGACCCGCGAGCGGACTCACAAGCTGCTAGGCATCCAAGGCAAGCGCACTGTGGATTCCTTCCACCGCGAACTCGGCATGACCATCTGGGACAAATGCGGGATGGCCCGCTCGCGCGAAGGACTCGATGAAGCCCTCGCGAAAATCCCGCAGATCCGTGAGGAATTCTGGCAAAACGTCCGCATCCCCGGCTCCGGCGCGAATGCGAATATGGAGTTAGAAAAAGCCGGCCGCGTCGCCGACTTCCTGGAATTCGGCGAAGTCATGTGCTACGACGCCCGCGACCGCGAAGAGTCCTGCGGTGGCCATTTCCGGGTGGAGCACCAGTTCTTCGATCACAGTCCAGAAGTCATCAGCGGCAGCACCCAGGCCGGCGAGGCCAAGCGCGACGACGCGAACTTCGCCCACGTTTCCGCCTGGCAGTACCACGGCGACGGCACCGCCCCCACGCTGCACAAGGAGAAGTTAGTCTTCGAAGACGCCCACGTCTCGATCCGCAGCTATGCCTAACGGACCGCGAAATTTATTTCGCCCGCCATCCGGCGGGCGAAAAATCCAAGCCACCTAATCAGCCGCAGCAACCGCCGCCGCCACCGCCGTTACCACCGCAGCAGCCGCCGCCTTTGTCTTCGAGGTCTTCTGCGGTCGGCACGC
>JAYVEJ010000038.1:0-2512 GCA_043748885.1 Luteolibacter sp.
ATGGACTTCGCCAAGTTGATCCCGTTGGAATGAAGCAGTTTGATGGTGGAAAGGAACGTCACCTGCCGCAGACTCATGACGAGCAGGCGGAGCAGCCGCCACTTCGACATGAAGAACCCGAGAATCAAGTTCCGAACGTGGCTTGATTTGAAAATGGTAGCGGCGAGCGCGATCACGCCGATGATGACAAATGGCCACACGGCTTGGGTGAAATGGCTCACTTTAAAAGATATAGCAGTCATGCCATCCGGCTTCGCACTCACTCCGTTTAGCATCGACTCCACTTGAGGGACGATTTTTACCTGAGAAACAATGAAGGCACCGCAGAGAACGCAGATGATAATTCCCGGAGTGATCGTGGCTTTCTTAAGTTGTTTCTGGAAAAACAATTCACTCTTCAAGCGGGCAGCGAGCGACTGGAATGCATGGTGCAGTTGCCCGGCATCTGAACCAGCCTGCACTAGGCCGATGATCGTCTCGCTGAAGCGACCGGTGCGGCGGAAGGCTTCGTGGATGTTCATCCCCGCGTTGATATCTTCGCGGATGCGAGCGAGCGCATCAACCATCACCTTGTTAGGCAGTCCTTGGCTATAATACTTAAGTGCATCGGCAGTGTTGATTTGCGCACGCAACATCGAGCCCAGACCGCGGAATAAATCGACGAGCTCCTTCTTGCTGAACTCCTTGATCTTTTTCGGTTTATTCAATGCCGCCATCAGCCCCTTGGGCGCGACGGGCGTTCCGCCTTTGGCAACGGTCAGAGCTGGAGACGATAGATTGGCAGGGGTGGTGGTGGCGCTAGTCATCGGTGTAAGTCATGTCGATAACCTTGCTAACAGCGGCAAGGTCGGTTTTCCCATCGCGCAGCAGTCTCATCCCGCTGCGGCGGAGACTGGGCAAGACGCCTTCCTCGGCGACTTTCATTTCCAATTCATAAGGAGTCATCTCGCCCTTCGAGAGCATGTCAGAAATCTTGGGAGTGATCGGGATAATTTCAAGAATGGCGGTGCGTCCGTTATAGCCGGTGTTGCGGCATTCCTGGCAACCGCCGTTCTTGGCCACGAAAATCGGGGTGTTTGCCCATGAATCATCGAGGCTGAAGGTCTTGCGGTCGAGTTCCTCGATCCCGGAAGCAGCTTCCTTGCAATAAGGGCAAAGGAGTTTAACCAAGCGCTGGGCACAGGCTGCCTTGAGCGTCTGGGCGATTTTCCAGCGCTCTAGGCCGAGCTGTTCGAAGCGCTCAATAATCTGCGAGGCCCGCGCGGTGTGAATGGTGGTTAGAACTTTGTGGCCGGTGACAGCGGCCTCGATGGCAAGCTCAGCGGATTCGATGTCGCGCACCTCGCCCATCAGAATGATATCTGGATCGGACCGCATGAAGGATGCGATCATCGGCTTGAATTCCTTGGCGCTCTTCAAGTCGCAATGGGTGATGCCGGGGACCTCATCTTCCACCGGATTTTCTAATGTTAGGATGTTTACTTCCGGGCGGTTGAGTTCGCGCAGGATCGCATTGAGGGTGGTCGATTTACCCGAGCCGGTCGGACCTGACATAACAATGATACCGGCGGGGATTTTCATCACCTTGTTGAGGGCGAACATCGTCTCGTCATCGAAGGCCAGCGTGCCCTTGCCGAGCGTGACATTGATATTGCTTTTATCGAGCAAACGCATGGTCACATGATAGCCCCGGTAAGTGCGGTGGCGCTCATAGCGGATATCGATGGGGCGGTGGAAATAGGAAATTGTGAAGCGCCCGGAAATCCCGGGTGCCGTGTTGCGGATCTCGGTCGGGAGCCTCATCAGGTTGAGCAGGAAGGCATCGAGCCGGTCCTTCAGTTTCATCGGAATTTCCACCTTGTTGCCGATGTCGCCATCGACCCGAAATGCATAGTAAAACGCTTCCTTCTCCACTTTGAAATGGACGTCGGAAGCGCGGGTTCTAACGGCATCGGCCATGATGGTGGCGATGAGTTGTGCCATCGGCTCGGTATAGTCGGTGGTGACATCGAAGTCATGGATTCCATCATCCATATCTTCCACGTCGATGGCTTCCAGCTCTGACCTGCTGGGGCCTTGATTGGTGGCGACGGACTCGATGGCCCGGCTGATCTCGGTGGCAAGAGTAACGATTTTGACAATCTCCAGGTGAGGAAAGCGCGGTGCTAAGTACTCTTCGGGGAGCGGACTCCACGGATTGGCAATCGCGACAATTAGTTTGTCTGAGCCAGACAAGCAAAGCGGGGCAAAGAAGCCCCGAGTCATCACGGTGGAGTCACAAGTGGCATGGAGCGATCCATCACAGAACTCAGCGACTTTCGGGAAAAACGGCAGCCCATTGAGACTGGCGATGGCCGCCATGAAACTGTAGCGGGTGACTCGGTTAGGCACTTGGTCTTGGGCGAGTTCCGAGTAGCTGGGATCGTGCCCACCCAGCTCGCCCATGATGCGGCGGCTGATGAGTTCATTAAAAGATATGCCATCAAATTCAATCATGGGTGGAAGTAGAGAA
>JAYVEJ010000039.1:0-2511 GCA_043748885.1 Luteolibacter sp.
CTATTCAGTCAACGCCTACTCCGCCGTGATGACCCGCGGCGAGGCGGTGATCGCCGTTTCCCAAAGCGTCCGCGACTACATCCTAACAAGCTATCCGCAGACCGACCCTGCAAAAATCCGGGTCATCCATCGCGGCGTGGATGAGGTAGTTTATCCCGCCGGCTTCACTCCAGCTAACGATTGGTTAGCCGTCTGGAACGCCACGCATCCCGGCTTGGAGAAACGCATTCCACTGCTGATGCCGGGTCGGCTGACTCGCTGGAAAGGTCAGCCAGATTTCATCCGGTTGATCGCCCGCTTGATCGCACTCGGCCAGCCGGTGCATGGTCTCATCGTCGGCGAGCCGCATCCGAAGAAACTCGCGTTTCTCGATGAACTCAAGACGCTGGCCGAGTCGCTAGGAGTCGCCGAGCACATCTCGTTTCTCGGCCACCGCAGCGATCTGCGGGAAATCATGGCGATCTCCGAGATCGTCTATTCGCTGTCCACCGACCCCGAGGCGTTCGGTCGGGTTTCGCTGGAGGCGTTGGCCCTTGGCAAGCCCGTCATCGCCTACGACCACGGCGGCGTCGCCGAGCAACTGCGGCCCATTTTCCCGCAAGGCTTGGTAATGCCGGGCGATCTCGAAAGCGCCATTGACCTCACTGGAAAAATTCTGAAGGGTCGCGCCCAGCCCTTGTCGATCAAGGATTTCACGCTCACCCGGATGCTAGATTCCACCCTCGCCGTCTATCGCACCGTCCTCACCCTTTCTCGATGAAACAAGTCATCTGCATCAAGTGGGGCACCGTTTACGGCCCCGAATACGTCAACATCATGTGGGCGATGTGCCGCCGAAATCTAACCGGCGAGTTCAATCTGTATTGTTTCACCGACGACAGCACCGGCATCCGCCCCGAAGTGAAATGCCTACCGCTACCATCACTCGGCTGCGAAATTCCGCCAGACGTGCCGGGAAAATGGCCGAAGATCGCCCTCTGGGGCAAGGATCTCAGCGGTCTAACTGGCACCGCATTGTTCATCGATCTCGACACCGTGATCGTTGCTAACATCGACGCCTATTTCACCTACGGCGAGCCACAAGACGTGATCACCGCCCGCAACTGGGTCCGCCTTTTCGGCAAGCACGGCCAGACTTCGGTCTTCCGTTTCCCCATCGGCGGGAATTCCTACATGCTGGAAAACTTGCAGGCCGACCCCGTGACCCTCTCGCGCAAATACCGCTTCGAGCAGAACTACGTCACCGCCGGGGTGAAGGGTGGCATCAAGTTCTGGCCTAACCCATGGACCAAACATTTCGGCCTGCACTGCATGGGCATCTGGCCGCTGCGCTGGTTACGCCCGCCGGTGCTACCGGCCGCTGCCAAGATCGTCACCTTTCCCGGCCCGCCGAAACCGCCGGACGCGATCCTCGGGCAGTTCACCTGGGTGACCCCGCACTGCTCACGGAAAGATTATTGGAAGTGGATGATGGAGCAGCGCCGCGGCGGTGATAGACGCTGGCGGAGGCTCTTGCGTCGCTTCCTATTTCCCACGGACTGGGTCAAGGAACACTGGCGCGAGTGACCCACTAACAAGCTTGAAGCCATCATGAATTTCGACACCACTTCCACTTGGGGCACTTGGAAACCACGCGGGATCGCTGCTGTTAGCCTGAAGTTGATCGACCTCCTGCCCACGTCAGGAGTGTTCAGAAAACTCGCATTTCTCCTGCGCAAGCCGGTGAAAAACAGCACGCAAGCCGTCTATGACCGCGAGATCTGGGGGCTGAAACTGCGCCTCGCCACCCGCGGCAATCTCACCGAGCAGCGTTGGCTAACCATCCCTAACTTCCATGATGCGCCCGAGCGCAAAGCCTTAGCCGCCGCGCTGCATCCCGGCGCGGTGTTCCTCGACGTAGGCGCGAACGCTGGCTTCTACACCTTCTGGGCGCTGTCCCAACGCCACGCCGGACTGCGGGTGATCGCCGTCGAGCCGACCGCAGTGATGCTCGAACGCGTGCGCCACAATCTAGCCGCTAACAGTCTAACTTCATCAGTCACCCTCTGCGCCTGCGCCGTCACGCCGACTCCCGGCGAGGTCGTCATTGAAGAACACGCGGGCAACCTCGGCGAGACCTCGATCCGCGCGGAAGGCACGGGTCGCCGGGTGCCGGGACGGACGCTGCTGGAGATTTTACAAACCGCAAACGTGAGGCGGGTGGACGCGATGAAGATCGACATCGAGGGCTTCGAGGTTCCCGTGTTAGAAGAATTTTTCAAATCCGCGTCGCGTGCGCTGTGGCCGCGGTTAGTGATCGGCGAAATCGTGGGCGAAGGCGGCGACCCCCTGAAAAAGCTGCTCATCGGCCATGGCTACACGCTTGAGCGCTGCACGAAAATGAACGGCATCCTCGTTCTAGCGGATGCGCCGCCATGAAACGCGTCATCTGGATCATCAGCGAAGGCAGTCCCGGCCATGTCAGCCAATCCGTGGGACTGGCGGGAGCCTTGGCGGCGCTGGTGCCTGCGA
>JAYVEJ010000040.1:0-2510 GCA_043748885.1 Luteolibacter sp.
GGCGAGGGCGATCAGAATGACGACGAATCTCACGCGCGGGAATCCGCCACATCGACAAACCAACCGCAAGCCCGCACTTCCTGCGGGTCAAACCCTGCAATGATTTCAGAAGGCGATTCTAGGATGGACAGGCAAAATTTCTCAGCTTGATTGTCAGGCATGTCAAAACATCGGACATTCTATTGGAACCTGCTGCTCGCTTGAATGGTCATTCTAACCACCTAAATCTAACCACCTAAACCGGCTATCCCATGAGATTTTTCACCCTCGCTTTCATCGCCCTCACTCATCAGGTCTCGGCCATCACCATCAAGATCGACTACACCTACGACACGAGCAATTTCTTCGATACAGCCGCCAAGAAAAGCGCCATCGAGGCGGTCGCAAAATTCTACGGTGATCTGATCAAAGACAATCTGCTCCGCATTGATGCCACGCAGTTTCCAAGCGCCTCTTGGACTGCCGTGCCAATCGATCCCACGACTGGTGGATCGCTATCCATCGCAAACCTAGTCGTTCCAGAAGATACAATAATCGTTTACGTGGGTGCCCGCATTCTATCCGGGAGCACGCTTGGCATCGGCGGACCTGGAGGTTGGGGCGCCTCGGGATTCCAACCATGGTTCGATCGCATCCAAGGCCGGGGTAGTGCGGGAGCATTAGCAGCAGCACCGACAGATCATTCTCCATGGGGCGGATCGATCTCATTTGACGCTGACAGCCCCTGGAATTTTTCCCAGTCGCAAAATCAGACGGGCTTCGAGTTCATTAGCGTCGCGCTTCACGAAATGGGCCATGTCCTTGGGATTGGAACCGCTGACTCTTGGACTAATAAAATCTCGGGTGGCGTATTCAGCGGTGCTGCATCCACTCGCTCGAATGGTTCCGCGCCGCCGATTCAATCGGGCGGCGGGCACTTCGGTGGATCCAGCTTGGTGAGCGACGTCTTCGGCTCATTCGGCCGCACTCACGGAACCTCTAGGCCTGTTCTCATGCTGGCTTCGAGCACAGACAACGGCACCAATTTCGATGTCGCGAGTGATCTAGACCTAGCTGCACTCATCGACTGCGGATGGGAAATCAGCCCGCCGCTGGATCTAACGGCGACAAGTCTGAAGCCATCCGCAGCGGCTTTCAATTGGAAGTCATCGTCATTTCTCAACTACAAGGTGGAACGGGGATCCAATCTCCAGACCTTCCCCGGGGGAAGCGCCAGCGTTGCGGGTGATGGGACAATCCAAGTGTGGACCGATCCCGCCGCTCCCGTGTCGAACACATTCTACCGACTTCGCGCCACCAAAGCTGGAGGTGCCGCCGCGCCTGCGGCTGCGCCCGCCGCAGTTCGCTCCATCAATAATTTCGGGACAGTTTCGTTCCCCTCAAGAGTTGCCATCGGTTGCTACGAGGAGGGGCAATGAATCAACTTTTCTATGGGGCATGGACGTCTTTTTCCATACTGATAGGAAAGGCATCAAATATCGATCTCCCCCTCGAACACGTCATCCGCCGGGCCAGTTAGACTGCCGCGCATGACGATTTGTGGAAATGCTCGGTCAGGATTGTAGCTGGAGCGTCCCGCTCCAGACCGTTGCAGAGGCGTCCCGCCTCGCGCATCTCCTGTCCGGGCGGGACGCCCGGACAACGGTCTGGAGCGAGACGCTCCAGCTACGTTTCCACAAATGATGATGCGCACTGGTTAGAGTGACGTTTTAAAACGTTTGGTCGCGGCTTATCTCGAAGACGATTTCCCACCTTGCACGGCTCCTTAAACTCCGATCACGGCTGCTTTTCCACGACGCGGCCATTTTCCCAAACAATGATCGGCAAGCCAAGCCGGCGATGCTCGGCGCGAAGTTTGCGGGCGGCACGACGGTGGGCGCGGAGGGCCACTTGCCCGTGCTCGGAAAGTTCGTGGAGCTTCAGGGGCTTGAGCGGCTGGTATTGAGGGGCGATCATGGATTGTGCAGAAAAACAATCTACGGTTGAAATAACATGGGATGACGAGCTAGCCAAGGCCCGCGGTGGGAAGCCTTGGGCGTCCCAGAAGAACCACTCGTCCGCAAGTGGCAGGTAGAGATGAACCAGGTTGTGGAGCAATCGAGGATAACGTCGGCGAATGTCTTCTGAAGGAACGAAGTGGCCTCCCTTTTTGACACGAATGCGGACCCTTGCAATGGACTCCTGAGGACTCGGAAGCCAAAGGAAATGAATCACGATTCGGAAGCCCGCTTGTTTCGCCCTTCTCAGCGTGCTGGTGTGCCCATGGCCTGAAATGGTCGATTCCAAGGCAAACGATCTACCTGATGCAAGGAGGTCCGCTGTTTCCTGCAACAAAATCCTTCCTGCCTTGAAGGTTACCGAAGCGGGATCGAAAGGGGACAATCCGCGTGCAATTTCATCGGCATTGATGAAGCGGGTTCCCTAGCAGCCTGTCGAACTTTTGATTTTCTTGAGACGTGTCGATATGCAGGCGTCCGCGGGCAAGGCGCTACCACAGGTCGTGGGTTCCG
>JAYVEJ010000041.1:0-6667 GCA_043748885.1 Luteolibacter sp.
CATCTGGCATCAGGGCACGCGTCGCCTTGGGAAACGCAGGGCGTGCAATCCCCTCCCAAAATCGGCTAGATCCTGGGTTTTTCCGGACCTAACAATACCACGCCTGCTTCGAGTTTGAGGTAGCCGAGTTGATAGAGCTGGATGAGTTCCATCGCCCGTTTGCCGGTTAGTGATTGTAACATCAGCGTGGCGATGAGTTTGGCGGGGCGGAGAGGTTGCCGCCGAGGGCGCGTGTGTTCCCCGACGCATTTTGTGAGATGCGCTTTGTGCGGGTCATGCCTGAGTTCTCCCGGCGGCGAATTTCCAGGAAACTAGCAGCGCGGTGACTAGCAGGAGAATCCACACGCGCCAGAGCGGATCGGGCTTGGTGTGGCGCTCGAGGGTGGACTGGTTGACGTTAGAGGCCGGATCGGATTTGCCGCAGGTGGAGAAATCCGCCTCGCGGGTGTCGGCGAAGTGGATGGCGGCATTGAGGAGCTGCGTCTCGTTCTGGCGGAGGGTTAGAAAGCAGGGGCTGGCCGGGGCGTGAGTGATGGATGCGGGTGCGGGGAGGGGCTTGCCGATTAGGTCGGTGGCGGCGATTTGCAGCGGGATTTTAGGGAGCGAGGTGATTTGGATCGGCTGGCCAATTTCCAGATTGGCGGAGGTGGGGGCGACCTTGGCTTCGAGGATGGACTCGGCGAAGCGGTGGAGCAGGACGATGAAGGCGGGCTGGTTGCCGGCGTTTGACAGGCGGAGGTCGAAGTTGAAACAGAGCTGGTGGGTGGCGGGTTGTTTGTCGCTGGCGGGGTGGTCGCGGAGGAAAATGAGCGGGCGTTTTTCCTGCCACAGAATGACGCTGTCGCTGGGGAGCCGGTCGAGCTGGAGAGTTTCCCGCACCAGCAGCGATTGCCAGTTGAGTCCATCTAGCAGCGGATGCGGCTCGGCGAGGATGCCGCCCTTGAGATAGGCTCCGCTGCGGGTGCTGTCCTCCACGAAGACGATGGAATTGCCCGGCGGCAGTATGGGATCGAGCGGGTCGTAAGAGGTGATGGATAGATCGGCGGTGGCAGCGTCGTTGGTGGGAACGGCGGCGTCGAG
The DNA here is from genome assembly GCA_043748885.1 of Luteolibacter sp. GTDB lineage: Bacteria > Verrucomicrobiota > Verrucomicrobiia > Verrucomicrobiales > Akkermansiaceae > Luteolibacter. The sequence goes on from JAYVEJ010000041.1 coordinate 1,081, forward strand.
TGCGCGAAGTAGCTTCGTGGTTAGATCGGCGAAGGCGGGCGAGGTGGCGGTGAAGAGCGCGAGTTGTTTCGGCTTGGGGGCAACTAACGGTAGTGTATCGTCGAGTGTGAAACGGTCCGGTGAGAGGACGAGCCGAACGTTTTTCGCATCGACCGGGAAGGCGGCTTGCAGGGTGACGAGGGCGTTGGCAGCGAGGTGCAACGGCCGAGCCGCAGTTCCGCCGGTGGCAGTTTGCATCGACCAGGTGCGATCAACTGCCGATTTGCTGTAGTTTCTAACCAATGCCCGCCAAACGAGTGCGCCTTCCTCAGTGGCGAAGGTCACTCCGGTGAAGCCGACGTTTTCCACGGCATCGCCGACCGCGATCAGCCGGGCCTCGAAGGGCAGCGACGCGGCCGGCGTGTCGGTTAGGTAAATGACCGTGCCCTCGCGGGAAACCAGCGAACGCGCGAGACGCAAGGCTTGGGTGGGATCGGTGAGGCCATCGAGCGGTTGCCATTTTTCCAACATGCCCTTGAGTTCATCGACCGATGATCCGGCGTAGAGACGTGGTCGGCTGGGTGCGGATTCGATGACGGTTAGCTCGACCGTGGAGGCCGGGCCTTGGAAACTCGGCAGCTCAGCAGCAAGCCGGGCGATGGCCTCATTTTTGAAAACACCCATCGACGCGGACGAATCGAGCACCACGGCGATCCGCTGGACGCTGCCGGATTTCTGGAAACGCGGTTCCGCTAGAAACCACGCGAGCAGCAGCACGGCTAGCAATTGCATCCACAACGGAATGGACGGAATGATCCGCTCCAGCCGCCGCCCGCTGGCCGCGTCGCGTTGGGTGCGTTCTAGCAGGAACAGCGTGGAGACCGGAAGTTCGATGGCTTTCCGCTGGAGAAAATGAATCGCCAGCACGCCGGGAATGCCGAGCAACGTGAGAAGGCCGAGTGGGTTTGTGAGGGTGAACACGGAAGAAGTTGGGAGTTTGGAGTTGATGGTTGAATGAGTTCAAGGTGTTGAATGTTGGCAACCTTGAATCTTACCGTCGCGCGCTTCGAGTCGAATTGTCTGCCCCGAGGTGATTTTCCCGCTCAGCAGCGCGGCGAACCAAAGTCATGCATAGACGGCGACGGTGACTGCGGGCAGGTGCTGGTTGGAGGCGGCGGTACGGACGTGGGCGTCGCCCGTGCCGATGAAGGTTTTTTCCTCGCGGAAGTTGATCTAGATGCCCCAGCGCCAGAGGGAGGCTTGGAGGAATTCTTCGAGGCTCATGTCCGGATCGGTGCAGAGGAGTTTGGATCCTTGGCGCAGGCGGTAGGCGAGCGGGGCGATGACGAGGAGGTGATGAAGGACGGTGTCTTTGCGGGCGAGGATGAGGTGGCCCTTGTCAGCGAGCGATGATCCACTCGACGGCCTCGCTCTTGGCGAATTCCATGGCTTGGGCGACGGCGGAAGGGAAGTTGATCTCATACTGTCCGCGGGCCTTGTGGCTGATGAGTTGGACTTTGGTGGGAAATCCCAAGGGGTGATCTAGTGATGTAACTAGATATTATTCCGGCAAGATTCAGCGGGTGGACCGAAGGTTCACCCTCTTTATTTCACGGCAGCAAATCAGCATAAGTCCCCGGATCGCTGCCGGGGATCTCGATCGCGCCGCAGGTTTTTGCGTAAAACTCCTTCGGTCCCACGCCGCCGATGATGGCGTAGGCGTAGCCGATTTCTCTCAGTCCTTCGAGCGCTTTGAAGAGCAGTGCCTTTCCCAGTCCCAGCCCGCGGGCGTTTTCCGAAACCCCGGTCGGGCCGAAAAATCCGCGCTGCGTCGTGTCATAACAGGCGAAGCCGAGGATCTGCTTGTCGCGGGTGGCGATGAAGCAGGCGATCGGTTGGCGGCTCATCGCCACTTCCACTTCGCTCACCCATTTTTCCGAGAAGTGCGCCTTGGCGAAGGCGGCGACGGTGTGTTTCTCGAATGCCCGCGCCCGCCGCAGGGTGACGCCTTGGGCGGCGGCGTCCTGATAGAGCGCTGCCGGATCCGGCAAATCGTAAAGTCGCACGAGCATGTCGATCATGGGCGGAGTAGAACGGTCGCGGGATTTCCCGGAAAGCAGGATTTTCGAAAACCCACCGAAATGGGGGGGGAATCTGTGCTAGACCTGCCAAACTGACCCCGTATCTTCGCGCCAATGTTACGCTATTTTGCATACCTCGCCGCGACCACCGCCTTGGCTCAATCCGCCCAGTGGTATGAAGAAATGAAGGTCGGTCCCGCGTGGTCGAACACGTTTGAAGATAGCTTCCAAGGCACCAAACGGGTGGCCGCGAAGAAGGGCATCTTGCTCGACCTCGGCGAGGGGCGTCACGCGCTTTTCGACACCGAGACCCTGCGCCTCGTCACCGCCTATGACGGCACTTGGAAATGGGGCGGCACGCCATGGACGGGGCAGCACGGGGTGTTAGTTTCACTCAGCGACGACAAGCCGATTTTCAACTCGGCGGACCTCCCCGGTTGGGCCGATCCTGCCGGATCCTTCGAGGACAAGCGCGAGATCCCCGGCTTTGGAAATTTCAAGCACGCGGTGTTCAAAGGCTACTACCGCCACGGCGACAAGATCGTCCTCAACTACAATGTGAATGGCGCGGAGATCCTCGAATCCGTTAGCTGCGACGGCTCGACGATCACCCGCTCGTTCAAGGTTTCAGCGAGGGCACAGGATTTGGTGCTCGGTCTAGCCGATGAAAAGGGTGCGTTCATCGTTGCCAAGGATCGCGCGAAATCCGCTGATGGCCTCGGCGTCACGACTGCCGGTGGCGTCCTTCTAACCGCTGATCCAAAATCTGCAAGCCGCCTCCTCGCAAAGCTTCCCAAGGGCGACAGTCCGGCGGTGTTTCAAATCGCTTATGCCCGCGACAGCGAGCCAAAGGCCGCCGCCGCCCCGGATTTCAAAGCTCTCACCTCAGGCGGTGCGCCGCTCTATCCGGAAATCATCACCACCAAAGGCGTTGTTTCCCCTGACAAAACCGGGTCCTACGTCACCGACGTCGCGACCTTGCCGACCGACAATCCGTGGAAATCTAACCTCCGCTTCGGTGGCTTCGACTTCATCGACGAAGACTCCGCCGCACTCAGTTCATGGAACGGCGATGTCTGGATCGTCCGCGGCTTGAAAGGGGACTGGAGCACGCTCAAGTGGCAGCGCATTGCTTCGGGATTGTTTGAGCCGTTAGGCTTAAAAGTCGTCAACGGCGTGATCCACGTCAACGGTCGCGACCAGATCACCCAGCTCATCGACCTCAATGGCGACGGCGAAACGGACTATTTCAAAGTCTTTAACCGCGACGTGATCGTGACCCCTAACTTCCACGAGTTCGCCTTCGACCTGCAGACCGACAAGGCGGGAAATTTCTATTTCGACAAAGCCTCCCCAGTCCGCAGCGGCGGTCGGGGCTTCGACCAGATCCTGCCTAACAATGGCACCCTCATGAAGGTCTCACCGGACGGGAAAAAACTTGAAGTCGTCGCTACCGGCCTCCGGGCGCCGGGCGGTCTCGGCGTCGGGCCTAACGGCGAGCTCACCACCGGCGAGAATGAAGGCACTAACCAACCGTGCTGCAAAATCAACTACGTCCTCCCGAGTAAAACCCCAGTCTTCTTCGGCACCGAGGCCTCCCGCCAATCCCTCAAGGACGCGCCCTTCACCGAGCCGCTTTGCTACTTGCCGATGTCGGTGGACAACTCCGGTGGCTCACAAGCTTGGGTCCCGGAAGGTGCTAACTTCGGCATCGCCGCTGGCACAATGCTCCATCTTTCCTACGGCCAATCCACCGTCTATCAGGTGCTAACCGTCCCGCGCGGCGAGACCCTGCAAGGCGGCGTGGTGAAATTGCCGATCACCCTCCAGTCGTCGGCGATGCGCGCCCGTTTCCACAAAGACGGCTCGCTCTATCTGCTCGGCTTCCGCGGTTGGCAGACGAATGCGGTCACCGAATGCGCCTTCCAACGCATCCGCCACAACCGCAGTGTGGTCGTGCCGGTTCCTGAAAAACTCGAATACACCGCCACCGGCATTCGCCTGAAATTCCCGGTGAAACTCGATGCCGACGTCGCCGAGGACTTGGCCAGTTATAGTTCGGAACGTTGGAACTACGTCCGCGGCCCGCAATACGGCTCCGGCGAGTTTTCCGTCGATCAACCGGACAAGGCAGCCGAGGCGCAAGCGCTCGTCAAAGAGTCCAAGAATGTCCGCAAGCACGACACCGTCGCCATCGAGTCCGCCAAGCTGTTAGCCGATGGCCAGACGGTCGAACTCGTCCTCGCCGGCATGAAGCCAGCCATGACCCTCAAGGTCACCTATGACCTCGAGGACAAGAAAGCCAATGTCATCAAGGGCGAATTCTATGGCACGGTCTATGGAAACTAACTTCTCCCCCGCGTGGCTGCGGCGTCACGCCGCAGGCTGTGCTAGGAGCGTCACGCTCCTAGTCTTCCTCTTCCTAACCGCCACTTCCCACGCCGATCTAACCGCCACCTTCACCCGCGACGGTGCCACCGATTCCCGCATCGACCGTTTTCCCGCGCTAAGTCTCCCACCCGGCGAGCCTGCCACGCCGTTCCTAACACCCGGTACGTTCCAAGTTGTGTGGAAGGGTAAGCTCGTCATTCCGCGCCGCCAGCGCTTGGTCTTTTCCTTCGAAGGCGAGGGTGCCGCCAGTCTGAAAATCGCCGGCAAGGATGTGCTCACTTGCGAGTCCGATCTCTCCGGGAAAGCCTCGGAATCCACCCGTCTCAATCCCGGCGAGCATGAGTTCGAACTCAGATACACCAGCAAGCCGGACGGCACCGCCGCGTTCCGGTTGTTCTGGGAGGAAGCTGGGTTTGTCCGGCAGACCGTCCCGACCTCTGCGTTTAAAACAGAGCCATCTGCCGCCACCACCCTCGGCGCTTTGCAACGTCGTGGGCGCTTGCTTTTCGCCACTCAGAACTGCGTGAAATGCCACAGCTCCGGCACTGGCTTCGGGGCCACGCCCATGCCCGAAACCGCCGAAATCGCGCCCATTCTCTTCGGCGCCGGCGACCGCACCCGTGAGGAATGGCTGCGGCGCTGGATCGCTGGGCCTCACACTCTCAAGCCCACCACCACCATGCCCGCGCTGGTCGATGCCACAACCGAGGCGGGCCGCCGGCAGGCCAGTGATCTCGCCGCCTATCTGCTAGGAATGAAATCCGGCGCGCCAGCCGGACCCGCACCGGACGGCGCACTGGCGCAAGAAGGTGGGGTCCATTTCCACGAACTCGGCTGCGTCGGCTGCCACAACTCTCCCGACAAGCCCGCCGCCGATCCCACCCGCGTGCCGCTCAACAACGTCGCTTCCAAATACCTTCCCGGTGCCCTCGTCGCCTTCCTCAAACAGCCCGAGGCGGTGAATCCATTCACCAAAATGCCGAACTTCCGCTTGTCCGCCGCCGAGGCTACCAGCCTCGCCGCGTTTCTAACTCAAGCCTCCACCGGCCAGGAAACCAAACTCACCGGCGAGTTTCCAGCCGGCGATTCCGCCCGCGGGGCCAAGGTTGCCGAGTCCCTCCAATGCGGTGTCTGCC